>CALDFY010000373.1 GCA_937942115.1 uncultured Anaerolineae bacterium
GACAGGCCTGGCGGCCTGCGCTACCCAAGCCGTTGCAGTTTCTGACCCGCCGGAACGCGCCTGCGCGTGGGGGACTTGCAATGACATTGCGCGCCTGAGGTGCCGCCGGGGGTGGGGTGAGGCTACCCCCCGAGAACCTGCACCGTCCCTGGCCCCAGGAGGTCCGCCAGTTTCTCCCCCAGTTCGTCGCAGTAGCGGGTGGAATGGTTGGGGAATTCCAGGACGACGTCGCCGTTGGCCCCGCCGACCAGCCGGAAAGTGAACCGGTCCTCCCCGGGATAAGCCGTCAGCAGTTCGTGGACAGCAGAGAGGAGGCGGAAATCCCGCTCGTTATCGCCGCTGCGTCGGATGGTGATCTGAATGGTCCGGGACAGGCCAACGGCCGGGGCTGCGCGCGGGATTTCGGCCGGCGCGACCCCCGTTTCTACCCAGGAGCCAACCCGGTATTCGCCGGGGGATTCCCTCAACATCGCCGTCCCGTTGGGCCGGGGGCGGGCGACCTCCTCGGGCCGCTTGACCCACTGACAGATGAGGCTGGGCGGCTCGCGCCGGGCATCCACTTTACCGCAGACCACCACCAGCGCCTCCGGTTGCCACTTCTCCCGGCTCTCCGCCCAGACGCGCGGGAAGACGACCACGTCGCAGGCCCCGTAGAGGTCCTCCAGGGTGACAAAGGCCATCTCCTTGCCGTCCTTCGTCGTGTGCCGCCGGACCCGCCGGACGATTCCGGCGACGGTCACGACGGACTCGTGCGGCTCCTCGTGCAACTGCCCGGCGTAGGCGTTGATGACATCCGCCAGTTCGCGCGCCGCGCGGGTCAGCGGATGCTCGGAGAGGTAGACCCCCATCAGGTCCTTTTCCCACTCCAGCATCTCCCGCAGGGGCACCTCCGGAATCGGCGGCAGGCCGACGAAAAGCCCCTCGTCGTCCCCTAACTGGACGCCGGTTGTCTCGCCGAAGAGGCTGAGTTGCCCCATATCCCGCGCCTGGTGGGTCCGGGCGCTGAGGTCCATCATCCGGTCTATCGCAGCCAGCAGGCGGGCCCGGGGGCCGAACTCGTCCAGCGCCCCGGCCCGGATCAGGCTCTCCAGCGCCCGCCGGTTGACCAGCCGCAGGTCCACCCGACGGCAGAAATCGGCCAGCGAAGAGAAGGGACGGTCGCCCCGCGCGGCGAGAATCGCGCCAACGGGGCCATCCCCCACGTTTTTGACCGCGCCCAGGCCGAAGCGGATGGCCTTTCCCTCTATCGTGAACTCCAGACCGGAGCGGTTGATGCTGGGCGGCAGGACCTCTATGCCCATCCGGCGGCACTCGTTGACCAGGATGCCCACCTTCTCGGTGTTATGCCGCTCCACCGTCAGCAGGGCGGTCATATATTCCAGCGGGTAGTGGGCCTTCAGGTACGCCGTCTGGCAGGTGAGGGCGCCGTAAGTGGCGGCGTGCGACTTATTGAAGCCATATCGCGCGAAGAACTCAATATCGTCAAAAATCCCCTCGGCAACCTCCTGCGCGATGCCCCGGGCCTGGCAACCCTCCACGAACTGGGCCCGGTGGGCCAGAAGGGCGTCCTTCTTCTTCTTGCCCACCGCCTTGCGGATGGTATCCGCCTCGCCGGGCTCGTACCCCGCCAGGTCGGTCGCGATGCGGATGATCTGCTCCTGATAGACAATGATGCCGTAGGTCTCGTCCAGGATGGGAGCCAGGGCCGGGTGGCGGTGCTCCACTTTCTCCTCGCCGTGCATACGGCGGATGTAGGTGGGGATGTACTCCATCGGGCCGGGGCGGTAGAGGGCCAGCGCAGCGACAATGTGGTCGTAGCGGGTGGGGCGCATCTCCTGCAGGACCCGACGGAAGCCCGCCCCTTCCACCTGGAACACCCCCATCACGTCTCCGCTGGAGAGCAGTCGGTAGATGGCCGGGTCGTCCAGCGGGATGGAGTCCAGGTCCAGCGAGACCCCGTGCCGCTGGCGGATAAGGTCGCAGGCGCGGCGCATGATGGTCAGCGTGCTCAGCCCCAGAAAGTCCACTTTCAGGAGGCCGATGGCTTCCAGGTCCTCCATCGGCCACTGGGTGACCGCGCTGAGGACGGCCTCGCCCGTCTCTTCGGACTCCTCTCCGTTCTCCCGCTCCTCCGCTCCCCTGCCCCTCCGCTCTTCTGCTCCTCCGCTCCCCTGCTCTTTGGTGGGCCGGTGAAGGGGACAGTAGGTCACCAGCGGGGCATCGGCAATGACCACCCCGGCGGCGTGGGTGGAGGCATGACGGGCCACTCCCTCCAGTTGCATCGCCGTATCCAGCAGTTGCCGGACGTACGGGGTGGTCCGGTAGAGTTCGGCCAGTTCCGGTACATTTTCCAGTGCCTCGGCGATGGAGACCGGTTTGCCGGGGATGGACGGGATGAGTTTGGCGATGCGGTCCACTTCCGAGAGGGGGATGTCCATCACGCGGCCCACGTCCCGCACCGCCGCGCGGGCCCCCATCGTCCCGAAGGTGATAATCTGGGCGACGTTCTCCTGCCCGTACTTCTGGACGGCGTACTCAATCATCTCCGCCCGCCGGTCGTCCGGGAAATCCAGGTCAATATCGGGCATGGTGACCCGGCCCGGATTGAGGAACCGCTCAAAGATGAGGTTGTTGGTCAGGGGGTCCACGCGGGTGATTTCCAGGCAGTAGGCGACGATGGAGCCGCCGGCGGAGCCCCGGGCGTTGTACCAGATGTCCCGTTCCCGCGCCGCCCGGCACAGGTCCCAGACGATAAGGAAGTAAGTGTCAAACCCCATCTGGTGGATGATGGCCAGTTCATGCTCCAGCCGTCGGCGGATTTCAGGGTGATCGGCCTGGTCGCCGTAGCGGCGGCGGAGGCCCTCTTCGCAGAGGAAGCGCAGGTACGACTGGGGTGTGTGTCCCTCGGGGACCGGGAACGGGGGCAAGTGGGGACGGCCAAACTCCAGTTCCACCTGGCACATCTCGGCGATGCGCAGGGTGTTGGTCAGCGCCTCCGGCACCTCGGCGAAGAGTGCGATCATCTCCTCGGCAGTGCGCATGTAGTAGGTGTCCCCCTCGTAGCGCATCCGGTTCGGGTCTTTGAGGGACTTGCCGGTCCCGATAGCCAGCAGGGTATCGTGGACGGGGGCCTGCTCGCGGGTGAGGTAGTGGACGTCGTTGGTCGCCACCAGGGGGAGGGAGAACTCCCGGGCGAATTCCAGCAGGTGGCGGTTGACCCGATGGAGGTCCGGGAGGTCGTGGTCCTGCAGTTCCAGATAGAAGCGGCCGGGGAAGCGGTCGCGGTACCAGGCGATGACGGCGCGCGCCTCCTCCAAGCGTCCGTCTATGATCAGGCGCGGGATTTCGGAGGATTTGCAGCCGGAGAAGACGATGAGCCCTTCGCCGTACCGCTCCAGGCTCTCTTTATCTATGCGGGGCTTGTAGTAGTACCCCTCCAGCATGGCAATCGTCGCCAGGCGGAGGAGGTTCCCATAGCCGGTCTGGTTCTGGGCCAGCAGGAGGAGGTGGTAGGGCTTGCGGTCTTCGGCGGCGTTGCGCTCGTGCAGCCGGCGCGGGGCCAGATATGCCTCCAGGCCGATGATGGGCTTGACGCCCGCTTCCTGCGCGGCCTGATAGAATTCCACGACGCCGTAGAGGGCGCCGTGGTCGGTGATGGCCAGCGCGGGCATGCCCAACTCGGCGGCCCGCTGCGTCAGCGCCTTCGGCGTACAGAGGCCGTCCAGCAGGGAATAGTGGGTATGGACGTGGAGATGGACAAACTGCATATCACGTATCACGTATCACGCATCACGTATTGCCTATTGCGCATCGGTTATCGCATCGCGATGTACGATATTGCGATGTACGATGTGCGATACGCGATGTGCGATATTGCGATCAAAGCCGCGCGTGTTTCTCCGCATGAAGGCGCAGGACGCGCTCCTGGACTTCCGCCAGATAGCGGCCCTTGAGGGGGAACCAGTGCAGGACCGCCGCGCCGATGATGAGCGCCGCGCCGGGTATCAATCCGATGAGCGCTTTGATCCCGAAGAGCGCGCTGGCGGGCTGGTCCAGGGTAATCTGGCCGCCGTGCGCCTCCCGGGAGACGAAGCCGGTGGCCTCCAGGATGAACGGGATGAGGGCCAGCGCGACCGACTGGGCCGGCTTGGTCAGCAGGGCGTTGACGCCGAAGAAGGCGCCCTCCCGCCGGACCCCCGAGCGGAGTTCGTCCTCGTCCGCCACCTGGGCGAAGAGGACGTTGGTCAGCGTCTGCGGGCCAGCCAGCCCGAAACCCGCCACCGCCAGGCAGACCGGGATGAGCGGGTTCGGCACCACGGCGACCAGGACCAGCGCGATCCCGGCCAGCAGAAGCAACCGTTGCTGCGCCCCGGCGACGCCGAACCGTCGGCGGATTAGGGAAGTCATCGGGACGCCGATGAAGAGGGGGATGAAAACCGTCGCCAAAAGCAGAATCGCGTTCATCCGGAGCACATAGTCGGCCAGATAGAAGAGCATCCCCACCACCAGCGATTGCATCAGGATGGACATAAAGTTCTGGGAGACCAGAAGCAGGAAAGACTTACTGGTAAAGGTGTAGCGGATGGCCTCCTTCAGCGGTAGGGGTTGGTCCACCTGGTAGAACTCCGGGCGCTCCTTCACCTTGAGCGTCGTGGCGATGATCAGCAGCGCGCTGACCGCGCCGACCACCACCATAGAGACCTGCAGGGGTAGGAAAGATGGGGAGGTGCCCGCTTTGGGACGGAACATCTCCGGGATGATGAATCCCAGGAGGAAGCCCAGCAGTCCGAAGAGAGAGGCGGAGATTTGCAGGTGGTTCCGCTCTGCGTCCGACTCGCTGACTTCCGGCAGGAGGGCTGAATACACCAGGCCGACGATGGTGTAGCAGGTATCGTAGAGGAGCATGGTGACCAGCATCCACCCAAAGAGGGCCACCTGACCGGCCCGGGCGGGGGCCAGCCAGACCAGGACGAAGGTCAGGCCCAGGAAGGGGGCGGTGTAGCGCATGTAGGGGATGCGTCGCCCCCGGCGGGAGCGGGTGCTGTCGGTGATGTAGCCGAAGAGCGGGTCATTCAACGCGTTCCATACCGCGTAGATGGCGGAGGCGATCCCGATCCAGCGGGCCTGCAGGCCCAGGTAGTCCTGGTAGAAGATAGGGAGCAGGGCCCCGTAGGTGCCAGAGACCAGGGAGGTCCCCAGCGCGGCCAGTCCCCAGATAAATTTGTAGCCGGCGCTCAGTCGGACCGGTGCGATGGTTTCGGGGGCAGCGGAAGGTTGCATGGGCTTCCTCCAACCGAATGCGGGAAGGGACGATGGTCATTGCGGTGGGCGGTCTGGGGTGATTATAGCACCGGAGAAGGCAAAAGGCAATCGGAGCCCCCGGTTTTCGGGTGCTCCCCTGGAGATGGGTTTGCTTTCCGGAGAAGGTTGGAGGCCCTATCCGATGGCCGATTGTAACTACCTACGCCAGGGGCTAAAAGCCCAATGGCCCTGACTTTTTCGGCGCGCTGGCCTCACCCCTCCCCCCTCCCCCAAGCGCCGCGATGGGGGAGGGGGGATAAAGGGGGGCAAATGTTCGCCCCATTGGGCGAAAAGCCCCTGGCTCCGATGCGAAGCCCCTTTCGGGGGCTTCCGGATAGCCCGTCAGGGCTTTGGTATCTGAGCCTGCCGCTTCAGCAGCGGGCGGAAGTGGGCATCCCAGCCATTAGGGTAGGTAGTTACGATAAAATACAAAAATCTGCGTTATATCCGCGTTCATCCGCGTCCTGCAGGAGCAGAAAGATGCTGACGCTGGCGGATGTAGTGGAAGGATTGACGGGCACCCGACCGTCGGCGCTGGAGCAGCGGCCGACGGAGGTGGTGGCGGATTCCCGCCGGGTCTCGCGGGATGGGGTCTTCGTCGCCCTGCGAGGCGAGCAGGCCGATGGGCACGACTACGTCGCCGACGCGCTGGCCCGGGGTGCGGCGATGGCACTGGTCGCGCGTCCGGTGGAGGCCGCTGCGCCGGTGGTGGACCTGACCGTCTCGCCGCCCGCGCTGCCGGAGAAGTGGACCCTGCCCGTCCTGCTAAAGGTCTCGGATACGCTGGACGCGCTCCAGCGGCTGGCCGCCTTCTGGCGCCGCCGCCACGCCCCGCGCGTCGTCGGCATCACCGGCAGCGTGGGCAAGACGACCACCAAAGAACTCATTGCCGACGTCCTCGCCCGCCGCTACCGCACCCTGAAGAGCGAAAAGTCCTACAACAACGAAATCGGCCTGCCGCTGACCCTGCTGCGGCTCACACCGGACACCGAGCGGGTCGTCCTGGAAATGGGGATGTACGACGTGGGGGAGATTGCCCACCTGGCCGAAATCGCCCTCCCCCACGTGGGCGTCGTCACCATTATCGGACCGGTTCACCTGGAGCGGGCCAAAACCCTGGAGCGCATCATCCAGGCCAAGACGGAACTGGTCCAGGCTCTGCCCCCCGCGCCGGAAGGGGTGGCGATTCTCAACTACGACGATCCCAACGTCCTGGGGATGCGCGCGGCCACGAAGGCGCGCGTCTTCACCTACGGCCTCTCCCCCCAGGCCGACCTCTGGGCCGACGGCATTGAGGGGCTGGGCCTGGAGGGAGTCCGGTTCCGGCTCCACTACCGGGGGGAGACGCTCCACGTCCGCATCCCGCTCCTGGGGCGGCACTCCGTCCATACTGCGCTGCGGGCGGCGGCGGTGGGGCTCACCGAGGGACTCACCTGGCAGGAAATCATAGAGGGAATGTCGGCGCCCTCGTCGCAACTGCGGCTGGTAGCGGTACCTGGCCCGCGCGGCTCCACCATTCTGGACGACACCTACAACGCCAGCCCGCCCTCTATGCTGGCCGCGCTGAACCTGCTGGACGAACTGGAGGGCCGCAAGATCGCCGTCCTGGGGGATATGCTGGAACTGGGCGACTACGAGTGGGAGGGACACGAGAAAGTGGGCCTGCGGGCGATGGAGGTGGTGGACATCCTTATCACCGTCGGGCCGCGCGGGCGCATCATCGGCGAGACGGCCCTCCGCTGGGGCATGCCCGCCGACCGGGTCCACATCCTGGACGACAACCCGGCCGCGATCCGGCAGCTGGAGAGCCTCATCCAGCCCGGAGATGTGATCCTGGTCAAAGGCTCCCGCGCAATGCGGATGGAGGAGATTGTCAACGCGCTGAGCCAGGGGTAGCACGTCGCACGTCGCAGGGAGCAGATCGCACGTTTCACGTTTCACGTTTCACGTTTCACTTTTCACGTTTCACTTTTCACGTTTCGCGTTTCACGCCGCCATGGACTTCGCGCTGATTCTCGCCAGTATCTCGTTTCTCCTGGCCGTCGGGTGGGGGCCGTTGCTCATCCGGATGCTGCGCCGCTACAGTATTGGCAAGCGCATCCGTATTGACGGCCCCAGCGGCCACCAGGTCAAACTGGGCACGCCCACGATGGGGGGATTGATGATCGTGGTGCCGGTCCTTCTCATCACGCTGGGGCTGAACATCTACAACCTGATCCAGCGGAATCTGGTCGGGCGCTCCATTCTGGTGCCGCTGGGGGTGATGTTGATTTATGCCCTCATCGGCGCGGTGGACGACCTGGCGGGAGTGCGTGGGGTCCGACAGGGCGAAGGGCTGACGGCCCGCCAGAAACTTCTGTGGGAAATCGGCCTGACGTTCGTCATCGCGCTGATCCTCCACTTTGGCCTGGGCCTGCGCAGTATGGCGATCCCGGGGGTTCCGCAGAAGATAGACATCGGCCTCCTCTACATCCCGGTGGCGATGTTCGTCATCATCGGCGCGTCCAATGCCGTCAATTTCACCGACGGGCTGGATGGACTGGCCGGCATCATCGCGGCCAGTACCTTTCTGGCCTACGGGGTCATCGCCTACCTGCAGGGGCAGATTTACCTGGTCCGCTTCTGCTTTACCGTCGTGGGGGCCTGCTTCGCGTTTCTTTGGTACAACGCCCACCCGGCCCAGTTGTTTATGGGCGACACGGGGAGCCTGGCCCTGGGAGCCACGCTCGGCGTCGTCGCCCTGATGACCGGTCAGTGGCTGATCCTGCCCGTGGTCGCGCTGGTGCCGGTGGCGGAGGTCCTTTCCGTCATCATCCAGGTCTCGTACTTCAAGTACACCAAACGGCGCTACGGGCAGGGGCGGCGGGTCTTCAAAATGTCGCCGCTCCACCACCACTTTGAACTCCTGGGCTGGTCGGAGACGCAGGTCGTCCAGCGATTCTGGCTGGTCCAACTGATGGCGGCGATGGCCGGCGTCGCGCTGGCGTTGCTGTAAGGAGAGGCGTTGCCCGTTGTGGCTACCCGGTGTATAATGTAGCCACAACGCAGCGAAGGAGCGGGCAATGGAAGCGGTAGGGGTACGGGATTTGAAGAACCGGCTGGGGTATTACCTGCGGGCCATTCGGCAGGGGCGGGCCTTCGTGGTGACGGACCGGGGAAAGCCGGTCGCCCGCCTGGTGCCGGTCGGGCCGTCCGAAGAAAAGGGATGGCCGCCGGACCTGGAGAAGCGGATGTGGGAACTGGCGGCGGAGGGGGTTCTGGTCTGGACGGGTGAGGCTGCGCTCCTCCCCGAACCCGCCGCAGTGAACCCTGGGCCGGGATTGCTCAGTGACCTGGTGGTAGAAGGACGGGAATGATCCTCTACGCCGATACCAGTGCCCTGGTCAAGTTGTTCGTGGCGGAGGAGGGGTCGGATGCCACGCGCGATCTGTTTCAGCGGGCCTCTCTGCTGGGCACCAGCGTCCTGGCCCGGGTGGAACTGGGGGCCGCGCTGGCCCGGGCCGTACGTCGGGGACTCATCCAGGAGGAGGAAGGGCTGGAGGCCCGGCGGCGGCTGGAAGCGGTTTGGCCGACGTGGGTCCGCATCGCCGTGGACGAGCGCCTGGTCGCCCGGGCCGAGGGGCTGGCCGGGGAGCACGGCCTGCGGGGTTACGACGCGGTCCACCTGGCCGCCGCGCTGGTCTGGCAGGAGCGGATGGGGCATCCAGTGGTCCTGGCAACCTTTGACGACGAACTCGGAGAGGCGGCCCGCCGGGTCGGTCTGGAGGTATGGCCGGAAACAGGGGTGGCCCGATGAGCGCCATCGTTCAGGTGCGACAACGGGGGACGTTGACGCTGCCCGCTGAACTGCGGGAAAAGTACGGGATCCGGCCCGGTGACAAACTTCGTCTGGTGGACCTGGACGGGGTTTTTGTCCTGACCCCGATGGCGCCGATGGTGCCGGAACTGGTCCGGGAGATGGAGCGGATGCGGTTGGAGGCCGGGTTGAGTGTGGAAGACCTGCTGGCCGGCCTGCGGGAGCAGCGGGAACGCTATCATCGGGAAAAATATGCCGCCCCATAGTTCATCCAAACCGCGTGTCTTCGTGGACGCGGATGTCCTCTTTGCCGGAGCTGCAGGTCCAAGCGAACACGGAGCCAGTCTGCCGGTCCTGCGGATGGCCGAAATTCCGCTGAATGACGAGGCGGGGAGGGGCAATGATCAGAAAGATTCGCATTCAAGGGTTTAAGTCCATACTGGATGCGGAGTTAGAGATAGGACAGGTGAATGTTTTCATCGGGGCTAACGGAAGTGGGAAAAGCAACCTGTTAGAGGCAGTGGGTGTTTTAAGCGCGGCAGTAGAGGGGCGCGTGGATGATGCTTCCCTGCGCAACCGGGGAGTGCGGTTGGGATTGCCCGCTCTATACAAAACTTCCCTGGAAGGGCAACGATTCCGCCGGTTTATTACCCTGGAAGCCACCGGTGAGGTCACCAAAGGGCCGATTGTCTATCGGGTCGGACTGGATAATCCGATAGAAAAGCCCCTTCCCAGCTGGCAGTACAGAACGGAACGTTTGCAATCAGGAAGAAGGGTGATTTTAGGCCGGGGGCTGAAAGGGATGCGTTTGGGCAACAGCCACTCGGAGAGGCCGAAGGCCGAGCGAGAATTCGTCGGGCTCTCCTATATGTCCTACGTTTATTTGTCTGAAGAAGAGGTGGAATTTCTAGAAAGATTGCGTCAATTTGTAATCTACACACCTTTAACTCCTGTTTTGCGAGGAGTACAACCGGATTCAACACCCCTTCGCCCTCTTGGGCTTGCAGGGGGAGGATTAGCCGAAGTGCTGGAATCCCTCCTCACTGCTCAGGGAGAAATACTGGTTCACCGATTGCGGGAAATGATAGATTGGGTTGAGAAAATAGAAATCCTGCCGCCCTCTAAGGCTCGGATCCCGCCCGCGTTGCCGACTACGCGGCGAATACTGGTATTCACCGATAGGAAAATGAAGCCGCCCAGGAATCAGGTGTCCGCCTACGACGCCAGCGAAGGCATCCTTTACGTTCTCTTCACCCTGGCTCTTGCTCTTCATCCTGACCTTCCCCTGTTCCTGGCCGTAGACAACTTCGGTTACGGGATGCATCCCCGATTGGTTCGGTCTTTGACCGCCGTTCTTTGTTCCCTTTTGCTGGAACAACCGTCACGTCGTCAGGTTCTTTTAACCACTCATGACCCCATGGTTCTGGACGGATTGCCGCTACTGGATGATCGGGTTCGCCTTTTTGCGGTAGAACGGGATCCAAAGGCTAGTGCCACAATGGTGAGAAGAATTGTGGTGAATGAGGAACTCTGGCAGAAGAAAGAAGAGCGGGGCTGGGCCCTTTCGGACCTCTGGATAGAAGGCTGGTTGGGGGCAGTGCCCAACCTGTTTTAGACGGAGAGCCGGGATGCGAATTGGACTGATCGTAGAGGGCCCGACAGATTTGCGCTTCTTTGAGACGTTGATCCCATGCTTGTTGCAGGAATACGGAGTTGGCGAAGCGCCCCATTTCATTCTGCTTCAGCCGAAACGGCAGGGAGAGCGGTTAAGCCAGCCTCGTGGCTGGAGTGGGATTCAGCAGTGGTTGAAACAGAAAGGGGAAATGCTGAAAAATTTGAAACAATGGTCAGACCTCGCTTTTGTGGTCCTTCATATGGACGGGGATGCACTCCGTTCAGGGCCCTGTACACCCAGTGCAGATGAACAGTGGAAAAGCGTATCTGACCAATTACTGCGATGGGCCGATCTGCCGGGTTGGCCGAAGTGGGTCGTGTTGGCGATCCCGCTGCAACATCTGGAGGCCTGGATCTGTCCGGCGCTGGAAGGATGCAAGTTGAGAAATCCCCAGTTGGAATGCGAACATCAGCCCGAAATGTATCTCCCGAAGGAATATCAGCAAATTGTCGCCAGGAAGCGGAGGGGCGAGAATGATAACGTGGGTGAGACTTACGCGACCTTTGGCTTGAAAACAGGGGAACGCTGGGACGCCGTCCTTCAATGCTGTCCGATAGGAGCGGGGCGCTTTCACCGAATGCTCCAACAGTACATCCAACAGCACATACCGTAAATTCCAGGCAGGAGGGCTTTCTGATGAACACCGGCCTTCTCTGGTTTGACGACAACCCGTATCGGGGCCTCGGCGAGAAAGTGCAGCGAGCGGTGGCCCGCTACCAGCAGAAGTACGGGCAGCGCCCGACAGTCTGCTTTGTGCATCCCAGCCTGCTGGGCGCGCAGGCCGACAGCCTGCACCCCACGATGCGGGTCGGTGAGGTGGAAGTCCGACCGTCCCGCGCTATTCTGCCCGACCATATCTGGGTCCAATGACGTCCGAGGCGACCGCCCGAGACCTGGAAGGGAAGCGAGCCGTCGTCCTGGGATTGGCGCGGCAGGGGGTGGCGATGGCCCGGTTCCTGGCCCGCGCCGGGGCCCGGGTCACCGTCTCCGACCTGAAGACGAAAGGGGAACTGGCCGACGCGGTGGCCGCGCTGGCCGACCTGCCCGTCCGCTATGCCCTGGGCGGGCACCCGATGTCGCTGCTGAGGGGGACGGATTTGATCTGTGTGAGCGGCGGGGTGCCGCTGGACATCCCGCTCCTGGTGGAGGCGCGGAGAAAAGGCATCCCGCTGGTCAGCGACGCGCAGTTGTTTCTGGAGCGCTGCCCGGCGACCGTCATTGGCATCACCGGCTCCGCCGGCAAGACGACGACAACGGCGCTGGTGGGGGAGATGGGCCGGGCCGCCGGGCGCCGGACCTGGGTCGGCGGCAACATCGGCAACCCGCTCCTGGAGGACCTGGAGGAGATGTCGCCGGACGACCTGGTGGTGATGGAACTCTCCAGTTTCCAGTTGGAATTGACGACCGTCAGCCCGGCCGTCGCCGCCGTCCTGAACATCACGCCCAACCACCTGGACCGGCACAAGACGATGGAAGCGTACATCGCGGCCAAGCGGCGCATCGTCGCCTTTCAGCGGCCGGAGGACTGGGCCGTCCTGGGGTTTGACGACGCCCACGCGCGGGCGCTGGCGCTGGAGACCCCGGCCCGAGTGGTCTTCTTCAGCGGCGGGGCGCAGGTGGACCGGGGCGCCTACAAGACCAACGGCCTGCTGGCCCTGCGGCTGGGGGATACCGCCGAGGTCATCTGTCGCCGGGAGGAGGTCCGGCTCCGAGGCGACCACAATCTGCTGAACGTCCTGGCGGCCTGCGCGCTGGCGGGGGTCGTCGGCGTGCCGGTAGAGGCGATGCGGCAGGTCATTCGGACCTTCTCCGGAGTGGAACATCGGCTGGAATTTGTCCGGGAGTGGCGCGGGGCCCAGTGGTACGATGACTCTATCGCCACCGCGCCGGAGCGGGTGGTGGCGGCCCTGCGGTCATTCACCGAACCGGTCGTCCTCCTGGCCGGTGGACGGGATAAGAAGTTGCCCTGGGAAGAGTTTGCCCGGGAGGCTGTGCGGCGGGTCCGCTACCTCATCACCTTCGGCGAGGCCGGAGAGATGATCGCCGGGAAGGTGGAGGAGGCCGCGCGGGCCACGTCGGGACGGCTGGAGGGCATCCAGCGCGTCCAAACGCTGGAGGAGGCGGTGGAGGCCGCCGCGCGGGTCGCCCGTCCGGGGGACGTGGTGCTCCTCTCCCCCGGCGGGACCAGTTTTGACGCTTTCCGGGATTTCGCCGAGCGGGGCGACCGGTTTAAGGAACTGGTGCGGAGTTTCGCCTAACTATGCGCGGACTGAAAGTCAGCCTTTTGGGCCTCTGGCCGGGGTTGCTTTACTTCGTTCGCAACGAGGGCGGCCTACGCCGACCTCCTGAGAAGGGCGTCAACGCAGGTTGACGCCCGGCGCAAAGCGTAGGGGCAACCCTTGCGGTTGCCCCCGGGGGAGGCCGATTTCCCATCGGCGCCCGGGGCGGCGGGAGGGAGCAACCCAACCTGACCTTAAATTGATGCATATGGGGCAACCGCAAGGAGGCAACCGCAAGGGGGCAACCGCAAGGGGGCAACCGCAAGGGTTGCCCCTACATCCCATGACTTCCTGCACTGGAGAGGATATGAGCGAACCGATCCGTCTATCCGCCCCCCGAGAGACCGCTCAGGCCACCTTCCCCGACGGACGGATATGGGAAGCGCCCGTCGGGACGCCGGTGGAGGCCTACGTGCGCGCCGCGTACCCCGACCATCCCGTCCCCATCATCGCCGCGCTGGTGGACGGAGAACTGCGGGAGTTGACCTACCCGCTGAAGCGGGACGCCGGCGTAACTCCCGTCTTCCTCTCCGATTCGGACGGGGTACGCATCTACCGGCGTTCCCTCTCGTTCCTGCTGGTCACCGTCGTCTCCGAACTCTTCCCGGAGGCCCAGGTCGTCATAGACTACTCCGTCCCCTCCGGCGGCTTCTACTGCCGGGTGCTGAACCGGGAGCCGTTCTCTGCGGAGGAATTGGAGACGGTTGAGGCCCACATGCGGCGCATCGCTGAGGAGGACGCGCCCATCACCAAAGAACGGGTGCCCATTGAGGACGCCCTGGCCCTCTTCCGGGCGCGGGGTCAGGAGGACAAGGTGCGGCTCTTCTCCCGCCGCCGGAAGGATTACCTCATCCTCTACCGCCTGCGGGACTACCGGGACTACTTTCACGGGTACATGGTGCCCTCTACAGGGTATCTGAAGTACTTTGCCCTGCATCCGTCGCCGCCGGGATTCGTCCTGCAGTACCCCCGGCGCCACTGGCCCACCCAACTGCTTCCGTACACCGACTCCCCCCGACTCAGCGCCGTCTTCCAGGAATACGGGGAGTGGCTGCGGCTGCTGGGCGTGGAGGACGTGGGGAGCCTCAACGACGCCATTGAACGGGGCCGCATCCGGGAAATCATCCTGGTCTCCGAGGCGCTGCACGAGGAGCGTATCGCCCAGATCGCCCACGACATCGCCGACCGGCGCGACCGGGTCCGGCTGGTGCTCATCGCCGGCCCCTCCGCGTCCGGCAAGACCACCTTCTCCAAGCGGCTCTCCATCCAGTTGCTGGCTCACGGCATCCAGCCGTTCCCCATCGCGCTGGACGACTATTTCGTGGACCGGGAGAAGACCCCGCGCGATGAGCAGGGGCAATACGACTTTGAGGCCCTGGAGGCGCTGGACCTGGCTCTCTTCAACCGGCAACTGCTGGCCTTAATGGACGGGCGGGAGGTCACCCTGCCCCGCTTTGACTTCCATACCGGTACCCGGCAGGAGGGGCCCACGGTTCAGTTGACGCCCGACCATGTCATCATCGTGGAAGGGATTCACGGGTTGAATCCCAACCTGGTGCCGATGGTCCCGCCGGAGCGGATTTTCCGTATTTACGTCTCAGCGCTCACCCAACTGAACCTGGACCGCCACAACCGGGTGCCGACGACAGACACCCGCCTGATCCGGCGCATTGTGCGGGACGCGATGTCCCGGGGCTACACCGCCGAGGAGACATTGGACCGGTGGGAGAGCGTGCGGCGAGGGGAGAAGCGGCACATCTTCCCCTACCAGGAGAACGCCGACGTGATGTTCAACTCCGCGCTGGTTTACGAACTGGCGGTACTGAAGCCGCTGGTGGAGCCGCTCCTGCGGCAGGTGGAGCCGCCCAGCCCACGCCGGGTGGAGGCGAAACGGCTGCTGGCCTTCCTGGAGTGGTTTACCCCCTGTCCCCCGGATATGGTCCCCGATAACTCCATCCTGCGGGAATTCATCGGCGGCTCCATCCTGCAGGACTATATGCCCATGGGCAGATAAAAATGCAGGGCAACCCCTTCCGGAGTTGCCCTACAAGCCGCGTCATTGCGAGGGCGCACAGCGCCCGAAGCAATCTCCTCACTGCCTGAGGGGGGATTGCTTCGCCCCTTCGGGGCTACCCAGAAACATACAGGGCGTAGCGCAGGCGGTTCGCCTGCACTGACAGGCCTGGCGGCCTGCGCTACATACCCAGGGCATAGCGCAGGCGGTTCGCCTGCACTGACCGGCCTGGCGGCCTGCGCTACATACCCAGGGCGTAGCGCAGGCGGTTCGCCTGCACTGACAGGCCTGGCGGCCTTGCACTACGCAAGCCATTGCAGTTTCTGACTTGCCGGAATGCGCCCTGCGCAACGGGGCCCTCGCAATGACGCTTCGGGCGCTGCGCGCCCTGCTCAGAAACTTGTGGCCGCAATGGGCCGTCAGCCCGCTTCGCCCGGTGCTATTGCAGTTTGACAAATGATTTGGGCAATCGCCTGAGGTGGAATTTGCTCCCTCATCCCCCCTGCCCCCTCACAAGTGGAGGTTTTTTTCACG
>CALDFY010000374.1 GCA_937942115.1 uncultured Anaerolineae bacterium
CTCATACGCCTCCAATCTCCAGCAGCGCGCATCCTGCCGGAGGCCACTCCGCTTCCAGGCGCCCCCCTTCCAGCGCCCACCGCGTGCCGCTCAGCAGGTCGGTGACCGCAGAGAGACCCGTCGGCAGGCGAAGGGAAAAGCGACGGGCGCGGTGAACATCCAGATTGACCACCAGAGCCAGTCCCTCATCGGCCCGCCGCCGAACGACGGCCCACCCGAAGGGATCATCGCTCTCCAGCAGAAGGAAGGTGGTGGGGTCGGGGTCGGTGATCAGGCCGGCATAGCGAGCGCGCACCTCCAGCGTGCGCGCGATCCAATCCACCAGGTTGGGCGCGTTCTCCCACCCGTAGGCGACGGCGCTGAAGAGGGCCAGCCGCTCGGCCGGGTACTCGGGCAGTTCCTCGCGCGTGAAATCCAGCCCGGTGTTGACCGGAACCGTCTCCGCCAGTTCCAGGCCGGAATGGCAGAAGGGAATGGCGGGGAGGACGCACCCCAGGGCCCAGGCCATCCGGGCCGCCGCCAGGCCGCCCGGACGGGCCGCCGCGCGCGGGGTGTTGTGGCTCTCCGGCCCGGCGAAGAAGGGCAGCGCCAGGCCCGTCTCCGCCAGCGGGCGCAGGAGGCCGTTCACCAGATGCTCCGGCCGCCAGACGGCCCACCAGTAATTGCCGATGACGGCGTTATACCCCTCTTCCACCACCCCGTGGTCGTAGGAGAAGGTCTCGTCCCAGAAGGCGAACTCCGGATGGACCGCGCGGGCCGCTTCCACGATGCGCCGCTTCAGGTCGGGGGGAAGCGCGTGGCCCATGTCTATCATCGCGCCGTCTATGCCGAACCGTCGGCAATAGTAGGGCAGAATCTCCACGATGCGCTCCCATAGGGGCCCTACCGCGTTCTCTGGCCGGGCCAGCCGGGCGTCGTACATCCGGACTGTGTTATAGGCGATGTAGTTGAAGTCCGGATGGTCGTAGAGGCGCAGGTAGGTGACGTCAGTCCAGGGCGGCTGAGGGTCATCCGGGGGCCAGTCGGCGAAGGCGCCGGGGATGCGGACGCGTGAGCCGTCGGGCAGGACGCCGATCCAGCGGACGCCCTCCTTGTGGACCGACTCCGGCGGCGGGGGCGGAGTGAACATCTGCCGGTAAACGGGATGGGGCGGGATAAGGTCCGTCCGCTCCCCCCGGGCCACCCGTTCTTTGATGAGGGTCAGTTCCTCCGGGGTGAAGACCGGCGCACCGTAGGCATCCTCCCGCCGTTCATCCGGCGCCCGGTCGGGGACGTCGGCCCGAATCCAGTAGAACCACTCCGGGTGTTCGGGGGCCCAGTCGGCATCCAGCGCCGCGGTCCGCAGGGCGAACTCCACCACCACCCGCATCCCCAGGTGATGGGCCGCCTGGACGAAGGCGGCGAATTCCTCCTCCGGCTCCAGCCCCAGCGCCGGTTCGGCCAGCCGGTCGTCCAGACGGTAGGGATTGCGGATGGCGTAGACGGAGCCCAGGGTGCCCTTGTGCCCGTCCACACCGACAGCGGTCACCGGCAGGAGGTGAATGGTATTGAAACCCAGGGCCCGCAGCACCGGGAGGAGGACGATGGATTTCAGAAACGTGCCCGTCTCCTGCCAGCCATCGCCGACCGGCTCCAGGGAGAGATGGCCGTCCCCGTCGTGGTCAAAGGCCGTCGTCGCCCGTACCAGAATGTTATAGGTGACGGCCTCTCTGGACCAGGTGCCGTCCGGCCCCCGCAGCAGCGGCGCGGGGGGTCTGTGCAGGATTTCCTCCACCCGCTCCAGATAGAAGCGGTAGGGGTTGACGGTCCGACGGGTCAGCGGACCGGCAGGGTCCACCCAGAGGCCGGGGACGGCGTAGGGAAAATCGTCCCCTTTCCCCAGGGCAACGGCCTGAGCCAGTCGGTCGCGAAGGAGAAGCAGGGATTGCATGGCATCTTCCTTGCGCAAGGTTAGGGAGTTGCGTGTCGGAAGGGATTATACCCGAAAATTGCGAGTGTGCCAAAGGGGATGAAGGGAGGCCATCACCCCATCCTTCGGCGGCTGCGGCGGGGTTGGGGTGAGGTCTTGCCTTCTCAACCGGTTGGAGTATAATGGAGTTGCTTCGCCCTCCCGACCACCGGCCTGTTACTTCGTCCGGTTCATCCGCCCCGACGAAACCGGAGCAGGGATGATGGAAGGCCATATTTTGCTCGTAGAAGGGGAACGAGCCGCCAGGACATCCTGCGCGCCCATTTTAGAGGAGCAGGGCTTTCAGGTGGACCGGGCCCATACCCGGCGCGCGGCCTGCACAGCGCTGGAAACCACGCCTCCGGACCTCCTGGTCATAGACACCCGAACCTTGCGCTTCAACGGGCTGCGGTTCTGCGAGGAACTGAGCGCCAACGAGAACCACATCCCTATCTTGCTCATTGTCCCGGAGGACCAGAAGCGGCCCCATTACCCTGGCGTGGTCGTGTTACGCGGCACCCCGACAACGCGCAAACTGCTCAATCGGGTAAAACGGCTACTCTCCCCACCGGGTAACCATCTGCTGAGAGCCGGAGAGTTGGCACTGGACCTCCAGCGACGGGTGGTCATCCGGAGAGGTGAGGAGCACCGCCTGACCCCCCGACAGGCCCGCCTGCTGGAAATCTTTATGCGGAACAACGGACGGGTCCTGACCCGCGCCTTTCTGATGAAAGAGGTTTGGGAAACGGATTATCTGGACGATACCCGCACGCTGGAAGTCCACGTCCACTGGCTGCGGAAGGCCATAGAAGAGGACCCCAAAAATCCCCAATATTTAACGACGGTGCGAAGGGTGGGTTACTGCTTCAACGCCCCGCGCTCACTGACCGCCCGTTCGCGACCGGACGCTCCTCGGGAGGTGGACCATCGTCAGACCGGTTGAACCCGTCGGCCCCCCTCGTGAACGGGCCATCTTGGTAGGGGTGGACTGGAAGCGGCCCGACGGTTCGCCCAACGGCACCTGGCCGGTAGAGGCATCGCTGGAGGAACTGGCCCAACTGGCCCGGACGGCCGGCCTGGAAGTGGTGGGAGAGGTCACCCAGCGGCTGGAACGGCCCAATCCGTCCACCTTCATCGGCCCGGGCAAGGTGGAAGAACTGGTGGAGCGGGTGGCCGAAACGGCGGCGAACGTGGTGGTCTTTGACGAAGAACTCTCGCCTCGCCACCAGCGGGAACTGGAGAAGGCGCTGGGCGACGGGGTGAAGGTGCTGGATCGGACAGCGCTCATCCTGGACATCTTCGCTCAGCACGCCCAGACGCGCGAGGGCGCCCTGCAGGTGGAACTGGCCCAGTACGAATATCGCCTGCCGCGCCTGACCCGGGCCTGGACCCACTTGGCCCGACAGGTCGGTGGGCGGGCCGGCGGCGCGACGGGCGGCGTGGGCGTGCGGGGCCCTGGCGAGACCCAGTTGGAGACCGACCGTCGGGTCATCCGGCGGCGCATCGCCCATCTGAAGGCCGAACTGGAGGAAGTGCGGGCCCATCGGAGCCGGTACCGCGCCCGGCGACGGCGGGAGGGTATCCCGGTCGTCTCCATTGTCGGCTACACCAATGCCGGCAAGTCCACCCTCCTGAACGCGCTCTCCGACGCCGGCGTCCTGGTGGAGGACAAACTGTTCGCCACCCTGGACCCGACCACCCGACGGGTGCGGCTGCCCAGCGGGAGGACCGTCCTTTTCACCGACACCGTCGGTTTCATCCAGAAACTTCCCACCCATCTGGTTGCCGCCTTCCGGGCCACGCTGGAAGAGGTGGCGGAATCGGACCTCCTGCTCCACGTTCTGGACGTCACCCACCCGCAGGCCCGCCGTCAGGCCGAGGCCGTTCTGGAGACGCTGGAGGCCATCGGGGCGGCGGGAAAGCCGATGGTGACCGCCCTCAACAAAGTAGACCGTCTGGCAGACCCCGAGGAGGCCCTTGCCCTGGCGGCAGAATTACCCAATCCGGTGCTCATCTCCGCCCTCCGGGGAGACGGCCTCTCCGACCTCCTGGAGAGGGTGGAAACCGTTCTGAAGAAAGACCTGGTGCCAGTGGACGTCGTTCTGCCCTTTGACCGGGGCGACCTGCTCCAGTTCATTCGCGAGCAGGGGGTGATAGAATCGCAGCACCCCACCGCGCGCGGACTGCGGGTGGTCGCCCGGGTGCCCCCGCGCCTGGCCGGTCTGATCGGGGACAGTCGCCCTCAGGGGTGACCGTCCCCTGGAAGTTTCGTTTGACAAGTTACCACATCGGAGTATAATATAGTCGCCAGCCCCGGTGGCGGAATCGGCATACGCAGCAGGTTGAGGGCCTGTGCCCGAAAGGGCGTGGAGGTTCAAATCCTCTCCGGGGCAACGAAGCATCGCCGCGACCCCGAATGGGGTCGCGGCGATGTTTGTTTCCGCAATGGTTTGGGTGGCGGGGGCTCCGCCCCCGCCACCCAAAACTTATCCCTCCACCACCGGCAGGTCCTTCAGCGCCTCCAGCACCCGCTCCGCCGGGTATTCGTAGTTCTCCAGTCTCCCGGCGAAGTACTGCTCGTAGGCCCCCATATCAAAGTGGCCGTGCCCGCTGAAGTTGAAGAGGATGACCCTCTTCTCCCCGGCCTCCCGCGCGGCCAGCGCCTCGTCTATCGCGGCCCGGATGGCGTGGGCCGTCTCCGGCGCGGGGATGAACCCCTCGGTCCGGGCAAACAGGACTGCCGCCTCAAAGACCGGCAGTTGGGGATAGGCGACCGGTTCAATGTATCCGTGCCGATGGAGCGCCGAGACAACCGGGGCCATCCCGTGATAGCGCAGCCCACCGGCGTGGATGCCTGCCGGGATGAAGGTATGTCCCAGGGTATCCATCTTGGCGAGAGGGGCCAGGTGGGCCGTATCGCCGTAGTCGTAGGCGTAGACCCCCCGGGTCATGCTGGGGCAGGCGGTGGGCTCCACGGCGACGAAACGGGTAGAGGCGCCGTTCTGCAGCCGGTCCCGCAGGAAGGGGAAGGCCAGTCCGGCAAAGTTGCTCCCCCCGCCCACGCAACCGATGACCACATCGGGATACTCTCCCGCCATCTCCATCTGGAGCCGCGCCTCCTCACCGATAACCGTCTGGTGGAGCAGGACGTGGTTGAGGACACTGCCCAGGGAGTACTTGGTATCGTCGTGGGTGGCGGCGACCTCCACGGCCTCGCTGATGGCGATGCCCAGACTGCCCGGCGAATCGGGGTCCCGCTCCAGGATGGACTGCCCTGCGCGGGTCTCCGGGCTGGGGCTGGGGACGACGCGCGCCCCCCACGCCTCCATCAGCACCCGGCGGTAGGGCTTCTGATAGTAACTGACCTTCACCATATAGACCCCGCACTCCATCCCGAAGAGGTTGCAGGCGAAGGCCAGCGCGCTGCCCCACTGTCCGGCGCCTGTCTCGGTGACCAGCCGCTTCACCCCGGCCTCCTTGCTGTAGAAGGCCTGGGCGACGGCGGTGTTGGGCTTGTGGCTCCCCGGCGGGCTGGCCCCCTCGTACTTGTAGTAGATGTGGGCCGGGGTGCCCAGTGCCCGTTCCAGCCGCCGGGCGCGGACCAGCGGAGTGGGCCGCCAGAGCCGGTAGACTTCCCGCACCGGCTCCGGTATCTCCACGTACCGCTCCCGGGTCTCCTCCTGCTCTATCAGCGCGTCGCAGAAAAGCGGCGGCGGGAGACGGGTCGGCTCGCGGGTCCCCGGATGCAATAGCGGCGGGACCTCAAAGGGCAGGTCGGCGACAATGTTGTACCACGCCTTCGGCAGGCGGTCTGAGGGAAGCAGGAAGCGATTCTGTTCGTTCATCTTGCACCTCCTTGATTGGGTCCATTGGGATTGGGGAAAACGGTCAAATAAAAAACGCCCGTCCCATTGCCGGGACGGGCGTTTTTCCCCGTGGTGCCACCCCGCTGAGGGGCTTTGCCCTATAAACGAAAACGCGCCGGTGACGGCGCGTGGGGGAAAGCCAGCCTCACTCCTTCGCGGGTACGGCGCCGACCCGATACGCGGTCGGGCCCATACCCTCAGCCCGGATAACGGTGGCGACTCCGGCCCGGACTACTGCCCCGCTGGGCGGGGGTTCGGCGGGCGACTCCCAGGCCCATTCAGCATCGGCGCTGGTATCGGGCTTCCAGCCAAAGGCCCGACTCTCTGGAACCCCGCTACGATGCCTACTCTTCCTGATCCTCGTCTTTCAGGGTATCGGTTGTCGGCATTCATATACCACAGGATGGAGAAATTGTCAAGCGCGCAAGCGGCGAGGGTGTATTTCCGTTTTGGTTTTGGGGGATGTCGCCGCCTGGATGAGGAGATACTGCGCCTCGGGCCGATAGACCGCGAAAACCCCGTTACCGACCCGCAACAAGACGGTAACCAAAGCGACACACAAAAGTAAGGTTCTCTGAGGTATCATTAAAACGTGATGAGCAATGCATCTCTTGCCCAACCGGATTTCCACCCGCAGGAGGAGCGATGGTCTCTACCGTTACCACATCCACCGTGATGACTGTGACGACAATAGCCGTTGCCAGTTCGCTGGCCCTGATCGTCGTGATGACGATGTTCACCCTGCTGGTTCAGAAAGAAGTCGCCGTCACCGCCCGGGAGCGCTGGATGCGGGCTCTGGACCGGGCATTGAACGTCGGCATTATCCCTCTGTTGATCGCATTTCTGGCGCTGGTCGCGATGCGAATTGCGGAGATTTGCAAATAACCACCCCAATCCATCTTCCCCCCTCGCCGGGGGGTTCCAGCCCTCACAGCACTCCCCCTAACCGGGCTCACAGCAGCGGTGCGATCAAAAAGAGCCAGATATTGATCAGCCCATGGGTCAGCGAAACCCCCACGATGGACCGGGTGCGCCGGACAAACCAGCCGAATAGCAGCGCCACGCCGAAGACAAAGAAAACATCGGCCAGAGAGCGATGACCGATATGCAGGACGGCGAAGATGGCCGAAACGTAAACCAACCCCTCTCTCCCCATTACCTCTACGGCCACCTGCTGCATCACTCCCCGGAAAATCAACTCCTCAACCAGACCGGTAGAAACCAATAAAATCAAGGCCGCTATCAGAAATTCCCCTGGATTCCGCCCTGAAATCAGCGGCGCCGGCCGGAGAATCCGGTATTCCAGCATCCCCAGCGGCAGGGCCAGAAACGGCATCAGCGCCTGCAATGCCAGTCCCCGCCCATGAAGCCCCACCTGAGCCCAAGACGTCTGCAATATCAGGCGCCTCAGGATGAAGACGGCGACATAGAGAGGTACACTGATGATGAGATACCAGTAGATGAAGGGGACGGACCGCAGCGGAAGGGAAAGGCTGAGCAGACGAATCAGCGGCGCCAGGCTCACCCCCATCCAGAAACGGTAAGCGGGCCGATCACAACATCGGGCACCGTATATCAGGGCGCCGGTCAAAAGAAGGCTGTGCAGGAGCAAACCCAATCGGGGCTCCACCAGAGCCGTCAGAACTTCCGCCACCGTCAGCAGAACCAGATACCCCAGAGCGGGAAGCCAGAACGTTGCCCCGCTCTCCTGAGCCACGGACGTCGCCGCGTCCAGCGGCGACCGGGAAGGCCCCTGCCCCAGCGCTTCCAGTCCCCGCCGGGCCAGCGCGTTGCGGCGGTTGAGGCTCAACACCCGAGAGAGGCAAAATCGCCGTTCCTCTACCGTCTCTACCGTCTGAGCCAGCCAGTACCACGCATGCTCCGAATTCGGGCAAGCCCGGACCACCCCCTCCAGGAGCCCCCGGGCCCGGTCCCGCTGGCCGGCGCGAAGGGCCATCACCGCTTCCTGGATTTGCCCATCTGGACTCCTCTTCATTCCTCCACCCTCAGCCACAGCCACAGCGTTCGGTAGGGAATGGGCAGGCCGCTCCGATAGAGAAGAAACGAAACCCGGACCGGGTCTCCGGCCCGCGCCGGGATGAAAGAGAGCGGCCCTTCATAGACCGCACCCGGCTCCAGGCGGACCGGCCCGGCTTGACCCAGGAGATGATCACCGTCCACTACCTCCAGGCGATACTCCGCTATCGTCCCCTCGCCGTTCACAATCCCGACGGTAACGGTGAGCGGTTCGCCCACCACGCCCCGATAGGGATAACCGAATGCTGGCCCCTCAGGGCCTGAAAGATAGAACTCGGTCACCGGTTCTCCCCTCCCGGCGAGGCGGATGACCATCAGCAACAGCAGAAGGTCCAGGGCCAGAACTCCGACGAGCCCGGTATACAGCCAGGAGGGGAGACGAGACCCGAATCGGTGGGCGATACCGGCCGGGGATACAGCCCACTCCCACCGATCCTCCGGCGGCAAGGAACGTCGGCGCACCCAGGCCAGAACGGTTGCCAGAAGCGTCACTCCAACTTCCACCGCCAAGACCGTTTCCAGACGAATTCCCCAAGGCAACGGATCCAGGACCAACGCGATCAGAGGGACCAGCGCCAGACTGATGCCGACCGAAAGAGCCAGCCGCTCGGCACCGTCTACGGTGTTCCGCCGGGGAAAAAGGGCCGCCTGTAGCGCATACCCCGGACAGAAAAGGGCCAGCGCCATCCCCAGCACCAGACGGGCCGCCGCCAGCGGAATCGGCAACGTTTGGCCCGGAACCGTCAGCACCACCAGCAGAGCAGAAATCAGAAGGACGAAGATGAACGTATACCGCACCATTCGGTCTCCCATCATGCGCAAGCCACTTCCGGAAGCGCCCGGCCTGTCATCCCGTCATCGTCCGATACACCCGTACGGTCTCCTCCGCCGTCCGCTCCCAGGTGAAGGCCCGGGCCCGCTCCAGGCCCCGGGCCCGCAGTTCCTCCCGCAGATGGGCGTCGGTGAGGGCCCGGTACATCGCTTCTGCCCACCCTTCTGCGTCCGAGGGGGACACCCGCAGGGCTGCGTCCCCGGCGACCTCCGGCAGGGACGTCGCGTCCGAGCAGATGACCGGCGTCCCGCAGGCCATCGCCTCCAGCACCGGCAGGCCAAACCCCTCGTAAAGCGAAGGGAATACAAAGAGCGCCGCCCGGTTGTAGAAAAGAACCAGGTCATCGTCCGGAACCGCCGGGAAATGGAGAACGGCGTCCTTCAGACCCAGTTCCCGAATCTCTCTCTCCAGAATCCGGGCGTGGGAGAGATACTGAACTGCGCCGACCCGGATGAGCCGGACATCGGGCATCTCCCGGTGCAGGCGCGCGAAGGCCCGCAGCAGAAAGGGCAGGTTTTTTCGGGGGTTCTCCGAACCTACATAGAGCACATACCGGCAGCGGCCATCCAGGCCGTAGCGGGCATCAAAATCGGGCGGGACCGGGCACGGGTGGAAAATGGCGGGGTCCACCCCCAGGGGAACCACCCACGTCCGCTCCGCCGGATACCCCAGGGTCTGGATGAGGGTTTCCCGCGTATCGGCCGAATCGGTCATCAGCGCATCCGCCCGGAGAAGGGCGCGCGTCGCCAGTACATCCAGCCACTCCTCCCAGCGGCTCCGGTACGCCCGCAACCCTCCATCGTGACGGGTCAGGTAGGGGACAATGTCGTGGACGGACACCACGACCGGATGGAGGTCGGGGCGGAGCCACAGGAGCATCGCCATCTGCTGCACGGTCAGATGGGCCAGGATGCCGGGCTTCAGGTCCGCCGCCAGCGGGTAGGTCGTGAAGAACGTCCGGACATCCCATCCCAGGGGGCGCGTCAGGCAGTGCATCGCCTGTACGGGCCAGGGATGATGGGGCGTCACCAGACGGAACGAAACCCCTGCCCGTTCCAGCGCCTCGCAGAGCGAAGCGGTATAGCGGGCCAGGCCGATCCGATGACCGTACGAGCGCACCAATAACTGGACCTGCAAAATTTCTCCTCCGATCGGACATCCAGGAATCAGGCCGTCCAGCGCGCCAGGATGTCTGCGGCCACTTGCCAGTTCAGAGAGAAAAAGGCTTCGCAGAGAGCCAACCCCTTCCGCCCTCCTCGTCCGCCGGTGATGACGCGGGGGGATAGACGCCACTCCCGGGCTGCCAGGATGGCCGCATCCCCCACCCGGCTTCCCCGCCGGGATTGGGCCCGGAGCCGCAGGAGCGTTCGGGGATGGGTCAATAACCACCCGAGAGCGCGCACCTTCGCCGAAATCCCCGGCCACCCCCGGGCCAGCGCCAGCCCCCACTCCACCAGGTCGGCCAGGAGCAGGCCCGGCCCCAGCATAAGCAAAGCCAGCCAGCCCCAGTTGCGCCACACCATCAGAACGCGGTTGCGGAAGGAGCAGTACAGGGCCAGCGGCGATGGGCGGTCCAGACGGCCCGCGTGGTACACCACCGACGCCGGAACGTGCAGGCACCGGTACCCGGCCCGCGCGGCCCGCCAAGAGAGGTCGGTCTCCTCGTAGTACATATAGAAGGTTTCGCAGAAACCGCCCAGTTCCTCCCACACCGCGCGGCGGATGGCGAAGGCGGCGCCGGAGACGGCGGCAACGGCAACACCGGGCGCTCCACGGACCGCCGCCCGCGCAGCGCCGAAGTTTCGGGCAAAGACCAGCCCCGTGTAGTGGACATCCTGGCCGCAGGACTGAATCCGCTCCGGGTCGTCCATCCAGAGAACCGTGGGAGTCGTTAAACCCACTTTCGGGTCCTGGAACGGTTCCAGCAGGGGCTCCAGCCAGCCCGGTTCGGCGCGCGTGTCCTGGTTGAGGAAAACCAGAATCTCCCCCCGCGCCGTGGCGGCGCCCTGGTTGCATGCCGCCGCGAAGCCCCGATTGGCCTCGTTGACCAGCAAACGGGCCTCTGGCATCCGGCTCCGGATCCAATCGGCGCTCCCGTCGGTGGAGCCGTTATCCACGATGACGACCTCGGCCTCCGGCGGCAGAGTCTCCCGGAGGGAATCCAGGCAGTTCTCCAGGTAGGGCCGCCCGTTATAGACCACGATGATGACACTGACCCGCAGTCCCATCCTCCTCACCGGCGATACAGGCCGCCGGACCGGGTGCGGTAGATGGCCGTGAAACGGTTATCGTAAATCCGATTGCACAGAAAAACGTCCGGCAATTCGGTCCCCGTCCTCCAGGCCCGCAGGGTCATGATCTCGGAGAAAACAAAATGGGTGATCCGGTCGTCGGGGCGGCCCCACTCCGCCTGGAGGCGGTGGGCCCTCCAGAGACGGTCCGCCTCCGCCAGCGCCACCAGCCGTTCGTCCACCCCCATCCAGACCCGCGCGTTCTCTCTGTGTGTCCCCAGCCACTCCACCGCCCGGCGCTCCAAGTCGGTGTGAAAGACCCAGTTGTGGCTCAGGAGCGGCTCGTTGGTTACCTTCAGCAGAGAGGCCAGCGAGAAGGCCATCATCAGAACGACGATCCCACCGAAAAGCAGACGTCGCGCCGCCAGAGGCCGTCCGGAGAGCCGATGGACCAGACCGACCACGGCCTCCGCAGCCAGAGGAATGGCGACCACCATCAGGTGGGGGAACACCCGCACCTGCATGTTCGCCGAGAGCGTCCCCGAGAGGTCCAGAACCACCGAAATCGCCAGGAACAGGCCGAAACCACCGTAGAGCAGCCACAGGAACAGTTGGTGGGGAGATGGTTCCTCCCGCCTCTCCGTCATCCGCTTTGCCCGCAGAAGCCAGAAACCGAAAGAGGTGAACAGGACGATCCAGTTGAAAAGGGTCAGCGCAATGTATACCCCCTCGCTGACCCACGCCGCCTGGACATACCGGTACGGGTTGGTCACTATCTCCACTCCCAGGAACAGCATTGCGACCTGGTCCACGACCGAGCGCAGGATGGAGAGTTGGCCTGCGGCGGGCGGATAGACGTGATAGATGACGACGTACAGGAGAGCAGAGCAGGAAAGGGTCACATACAGAAGGCGCGTCAGGGGAGTCCACCTCCCCACCCGTCTGCGGCCCCACCGCCGCCATAGATGCCATCCCAGGAACGAACAGGCGATGGCAAAGAGGTAACTGGACGCGAAGAACGCGCTGCTGGTGGTCAGCCCAAAGGCGAAAAGGTAACCGAGGACCACCCACCTGGCGATGGGCCGTCCCGATTCGGCTGCGCGGAAACTGGCGGCGAGAGCGTAGAGCAAGCCCAGGGCCATCGCCCAGGTCAGTTTGGCATGGCTGCTGCGCGCGGACTCAAAGAGAAACTCCGGCTGCAGGAACAGCATCAGAGCGGCCAGCATCGCCGTCGCCGGGCGCCCCGTCAGGTTTCGGTAGGCGGCGAAGGCCAGCGGGACCAGCAGGACGACGAGAAAAGGTTGCACGTAGACCTGCAGAGTGCGGATGGAGAGCCCGGTCAGATGGGAAAGGAACGCGTTGAGCGCCGGGTAGCCGTAGCCGAAGGGATACGTCTCCGAGGGCAAAAAGGTTCCCTCGGCGTAGACGGCCTCCGCCGCGACGGTCAATCGGGCGTCGTCGGTGGACGTCCAGTTCCATAGAAAGCGCGCGCCGATGTACCCCGCCGCCAGGAGAACGTACCCGGCCAGAAAGAAGAGGTACCATCCGGTCGGCGGTCGGCTGAGCCAGACTCCGCGCTCCAGATTCCAGAGAACGATCAACCCGCCCGCCAGCAGGACGATGCCGGCCAGCAGGCCCACCACAATGGCCCGCACCCGGGGGGTCAGCGCCAGAAAGGGGTAGACGAAGAGGGACGGCTGGCGGGCGACGCTCACTCTGGTCGCTCCCAGCAGAACCGGTCCCCCCTCCTCTCCATCGCAGCGGGCCATCACGGAGACGTTCCACACTCCGGCAGTGGACGGACGCCATCCCCAGAGGATCTCCCGTTCCTCCTCGCCGGGGAGAGAGGAGAGGGTCGCCGTGAGTACCTGCCGGGCGCCTCGCGGCCCTTCCATCTGCACGCAAAGGGGAATCTGACGGGCATCCTCCAGGCCGAAGTTGCGGAGAAGGGCGCGGACGGTAGCGTCCTCCCCTTCCCGCGTCGCTTCTACTTCTAACACGACCAATCCCAGCGCGGCGGGGGTTAACGGCCGCACCGACCAGCGTCCATCCTCCCAAACAACCCGGTAGGCTCCCGGAGAGGAGGGGGGTGCAAAGCCCTCCACGCCGCCGGAAGTCACCTGCGCGCCGGGGCCGATACGCAGGATAAACCGGAATCCCCGGCGGGTCACCTGCAGGTCCTGTATCGCTGCGCCGGTCAGCCGCGTTTCGGGGCCCTCCGGGCGGGCCAGCATACCCCGCAGGTCATCGGCGGACGCCGGGGCCGGCAGCGATGCCAGCCGTTGCTGCAGGGCTTGCCAATCGGCGAAGTTTCGGGGCGGCGAGACGGAGAAGGAAAACGGCGCCACGTCCACCCGCTTGACGATGACCTCCCCATCTCCGGCGTAAAGGAGGAACCCGGGCAGTCTGTTCAGTTGCCGTCGGCGTCCGTCCGCGTCCGCGTATTCCCACTGGTCCAGATACCCATCCCGGTCCCGGTCCGCGTAGCGGACGACAGCCCGCCCGTCCACGTTCCAGACGCCGCCCTGGGCGCGGAAGAGGTGAAGGCGTCCGTCCACCGGGCTCCAGTAGAGCGTCGGACGCCCCACCCATTCCGTAGCGTATTCGCCCCGCATCCCCCGACGAATGTCGGCGTAGTTTTCCAGCGGGGGCTCCTCTATCAGGCCCATCAGGTAGAGGTCCCGCAGGCCCGAGGGCTCCACCAACTGCCCATCCCGGAACCCCCGGTTGACGTCCCAATCCCCCATCCCTTCCGAACTCCAGTATCCGCCGCTTTCCGCCACGACCAGGGTGGCAACGGCCCAGTCCCGCCCCATCACCCAGGCGGGGATGGCGGGGTAGGGGACTGTCTGCACAGCAAAATCCGGGAAGGCTACCACGTCGGTGACGGGGTGGAAACCGGCCATGCTGATTTCGTAATCCCAACGGCCGTCGTTGTTCTGGTCCCAGGAATAGTCGGCCTGGACAAAGGGCCGGGTCAGGCCTCCCAGCCGCGCCACTTCCTGGGAGAAAGCGGAATCTCCGGCCGCAAAGACCTCAAACCGGACCATCAGTTCGGGGCGACCGTCGGCGTCCTGGGCCAGGTCGTAGTAGGCCATCGGGTTCTCAAAATTGGCGTAGTTGACCTTCCCTTTCCGCCAGGGGGCCCAACTGTTGATGTGGTATCCCTGTTCTGTGGGATACCCCAGAATCCCCACCCGGTCTATCTGAGCTCGGTCCCAATCTACGGCAATGACCGGTGGACGGTCAAAGTAATGATACGCCTCGTAGTTGTGTTTCCCCACCAGCAGGGGCCAGAACAGGGCGTCTTCATACGGATCCGGGGGCCGGGGGTTCTGGTTCACGTAGAGGGTGGACCGAAAGATATTGGCGTCCGGCGGGGAGAGGGCCAGCAGCCGCTGGAGTTGATAATCGGCGATGCCATCGCCGTTCGCGTCCACCACCTCTATCTCCCAGTCCACCCCACCGTCGGTCGTTGCGCCTTTGCGGGCCCAATCGGGGGCCGAAGCGGCCTCCCCCCATTCCAGATAGCGCAGGATGTAGCCGTCTATCTGGAAGACCAGGGCCGGGTTGACCCGGCCGTCGGGGAGAAACCAGTCGGAGCGGGCAATGGCCCGGATGTGCCAGTGGGAGGACTCGGTCACCTCCACGAAACGGGGACGGGTCCGGTAGGAGACCTGCCCGTCGCCGTTGCGGTCGTCGTAGAGGTCGGCCCACCGGTACTCCCCCTCCCGTGCGAAGGCCAGGACCAGTTGGGCCGTCCCGTCGGCGCCGACGTCAAAAATCCAGACGTCATCGCGGAAGTCGGCAATCGTTCGGACATCCGACCCGATCCCCATATTTCCCGCGCGGTCTACAATGAGGATACGGTCGCGGGCCGAGGCAAAGGCGCAGTCCACGACGGTCAGGTCCGGGCGACCGTCGCCGTCCAGGTCGGACTGGGTGACGCCAAAGACAGGGATGCCCGTTTGGGCATGGACGGGCTCCGTCAACAAAACCGGCATGCCGACCAGCCCCAGCAGGGCCATCAGCCCTCCGAGTAACCTCCGTACAGGAACCGGCATCGCTTTCATCGTCCGTCGTCAAAAGAACGGGATTCTACCCCGTTTGGTTGCCCGTTACCCGCAAATTTTCCTCTCCCTGCGCGAGAACGGTGCCCGTATCCACCGGGGCAATCCGTCCCTCACGGTTCTCAAATCACTGGCTTCAATCCCGCCGGTGACCACCAGCATCGCAAGGAAGAGGATGAAGGCAAAAGGGATGATCAAAAGAACTCCAGCGTCTGTTCTATCCCTAACTACCCAGAGGGAAGCGCCAAAGGTTAGCCCGGCCCACAGCGTAGAGACGATAGTATTCCGCACACCGACGAGCCGGACTTTTTTCGCCACATAACGGGAAAGCATCGCCAACTGACAACCCTCGCGCGCCACGGCGGCCAGGGCCGCGCCGATGATGCCCAGGTAGGGAATCAAGGCCAAAGAAAACACCAGAGCGGTTACCGTGCCGGCCAGCACCGAGAGGGCAATCCACTTCTGGCTATTCCAAGCAATCAACACGTGCCAGAGATACGTATTGACGAAAAGCAGGAGCGCTGTGATACCGAGCCATCGCAGGGCCGGAGCGGCCTCCCTGAAGGTCGGACCGTATAGCGCATTCAGCAGGAATGGCGCTGACATACTTGTGACCAACCCGATCGCGCAGCCGGCGAACAGGGTGTAACGCAATCCCTTTTCGCACAGGGAAGCGAATTCCTCATCGGCGGAGCCGGCCAGTTTTGACAGGCGAGGGAGCAGTGCCGACGGAAGAAGACTGAGCGGGCGCGAGAGGATCATGCAGCCAAACGCGGCCGAGTAGAGACCCACCTCCTGGCTTGAGCTCAGCAAAGACAGAACGAGCATGTCAAGGCGCAAGCCAACGCCCACGATTGCGAAAGTGATTCCCAGAGGAACGGCGCCGGCAATCAATGCGGATGCCATGCCTGCATTGTAATCACACTGAAATCCTGTCAGCCTCCAAACGGCTGCCACAGCCCCTGCCAGAGTGATCCATTCCGCCAGCAAAGTGGCGACCACCGCCGCGTGGACCGACCGGGATAGGGTCAGCGCCAGACCTACGATCGCCAGGATGCCCACACCGTTGGCAATCTGGATGAACGCATCTGCCTCCATCCGTTCAAATCCCCGGAAGACAGACCTCATCAGATTGGTGAGACTCCTGGCCCCCATTGCGGGCGCGGTCAGCAAGAGCAACATCACAATGCGGCGAGGGTACCCCAACAGGAAGCCCAGGCCCACGATCAGAAGGGACAAAGCGAGCGACCAGAAGGTTGCCGGTATCAGCGAACTGGCAATGATTTTCCCCGAGTCATGAGACTTGCGTGCGATTTCCCGAGGGACGATGCTATCCAGGCCAAACAGGAAGGCGTGCATCAGAGCGCTCGGCAACGCAAAAGCCGTCGCGTAAACCCCATACTCCGCCGGGCCCAACAGACGGGCGATCAGTAGCCCCGCAAGAGCGCTCAGGACTTGCGCTGTCATCCCACCACCAACCAGTGCTACGGTCCCTCTCACCAGATTCACGATGCGATACTCCCAGAGTTAGTGGGGCATCCGGTAAATCCGTTGCGAAATTGAGCCCCTTTACCTTGCCCTCACCCCACCCCCTGCCCTGACAAGTGTAGGTTTTTCGGGGAGCGGGGGATGCCCATTCCGGCCCTCATCCCACCCCTTACCTCTCCCCTCTCCCGCTCGCCTTTCGGCGGCAGAGGCCTCACCCCTCCCCCGACCCCTCCCCCATAGGCGTTAACTTAAGGCTGGCTTCGGCTCTCCGCTTCCCGCCGCCTCGGGCGCCGATGGGAAATCGGCCTCCCCTGGGGGCAACCGCGAGGGTTGCCCCTACGCTTCGCGTCGGGCGTCAACCTGCGTTGACGCCCTTCTCAGACGGTCGGCGAAGGCCGACCCTGTTGCGAACGAAGTGAAGG
>CALDFY010000375.1 GCA_937942115.1 uncultured Anaerolineae bacterium
CTCCTCCTGCGGGCGAGAGGCGAAAGTGCAGGTGGCCGGCCGTTGCTTCTGATAGTTACATGCCGAAATGGGGCGAAAGGTTCGCGGGGGTGGATTCACCCCACCCCCGACCTTTCGGGCTATCCCCTCCCCGGGGGCAACCGCGAGGAGGGCAACCGCGAGGAGGGCAACCGCGAAGAGGGCAACCGCGAAGAGGGCAACTGCGAAGAGGGCAACCGCAAGGGTTGCCCCTACGCGCCGATTAGAAATCGGCCTCCCCTGGGCGTTTCGCCGGGCGTCAACCTGCGTTGACGCCGGAAAAGACGGCGCAGGCCGTCCTTCGGCCGAAGGCCCAGAGAGGCTGACTTTCAGTCAGCGCTCCCTTGCGCCGATTAGAAATCGGCCTCCCCTGGGCGTTTCGCCGGGCGTCAACCTGCGTTGACGCCGGAAAGGACGACGCAGGCCGTCCTTCGGCCGAAGGCCCAGAGAGGCTGACTTTCAGTCAGCACCGATGGGAAATCGGCCTCCCCTGGGCGCTTTTCCTCACCCCACCCCCGCCGCCTCCGGCGGCACCCCCTCCCCTCTCCTGACAAAACAGGAGAGGGGTCGGGGTGAGGTGAAGGGCCGTATGGGGTCAGGGAGAAGGGTGAGGCGCGGTGAAATCACCGGACCGGTACGCGGATTTCCACACCGGCGGGATTGCCGGCCCCGTCCAGCGCGGAAAGGTACTCGCCGGTCTGGGGGTTCCAGAGGCCGAAGAGGATTTCGTCCCGGCCCGGCTGGGGACGGCCGACGCCGGGGACGATGTGGTCGTCGTTGAGGATGTCGCCGGGCTGCCAGAGGGGGGTGGGGTAGCGGCCCATGGCCGGAGGGCTATCCCCCTGCCCGACCGTCTGCCCGTCCCGCAGGTAGTGCAGGAAGACGGCGTATTCTCCGGCCAGCGGGGCGGTGGTCCGCCAGCGCAGCCGCACCCGCACGGAGCCGTCCTCCTGGGGGGTGACCGTTGTCCCCAGTAACTCCACGCCGCCGGAGAGCCGGGCCTGGGGCGGGGGAATCGGACCGGGGCGGGTCGCCGTAAATGCCAGATAGGTGACGTACGGTTCGGTATCCCGGTCGTGCTGGGAGAGGGGGCCTTCTACCACGCTGACCTCGGCGGGGTGGGGGAGGAGAGCCCAGGCGCGGGTCCAGTCGCCGTAAGGCCAGAGGAAGACGGCGGTGGGATGCCACTCCTCGTCGCCGCACTGGGTGCCGGAAATCCGCCCCACTTCGCAGACGGTCTCCTCCAGGCCCACCGTCACCCGCTCCGGTGCGGCGACCAGAAACCGGACCTGGGGCCAGTCCTTCCAGAGCATCGGGTCCACGTAGACATGCCCCTCCGGCCCGGCGGTTGGGGTGAGGGGCGACGCCTCGCCCGACCAGCCGACGCCCAGGAAGCGGTTGATGTCCGCCCCCAGCGCGACGGCTCCCCGCTCAAACCAGTAACCGGTCATCGGGTTGCGGGCATAAGGGCCGAAGTAGAGGCGCGCGCCGCTCATCAGTTCCAGCCCGAGGGCGAGGACGCTGACCGTCAGGCCCAGAAGATGGGGGCGCGGACGAACGCGAAGAGACGCAGGTCGGATAACATCTGCGTTGGTCTGCGTCCCCATAAGCGCATCCAATCCGAGGGCGGGGAGGAAGGCCAGGGCCGGGAGCATGCCCACCGCGCGCAGGAAGTGGGGGGCGTCCTCGGCCAGGACGGTAGGGAGGGCCATGACCGCCGTCCAGAGGAGGGGGAGGGCCCTCACCCCCACCCCCAACCCCCTCCCCCTCTCCCGCAAAGCGGGAGAGGGGAGGAGGGAGGGCCTCACCCCACCCCTGGACCCCCTCCCTTCTCCTGACCAAAGGTCAGGAGAGGGGAGGGGGTGCCGCCGGAGGCGGCGGGGGAGGGATGAGGACAGGGCCACCCCCACCAGAAACGCCGCCCCCAGCAGGGGCCCGAAGACGGGCCGCCAGGGAACGTTGTGGCGCCAGATGCGGTCGCCCCGGACGAAGAACATCCCCAGCGTCCGCAGCACCTGGCGGCCCAGCAGTCCCCAGGGGTCGCCGCCGTGAATGTCGGGGTTCCAGATGGAGACCTGGTCGGGGCGGCCCAGCACCACGTCCGGGTGGGAGACGGTATAGGCCGCCAGCGGGGCCAGGACCACGGCCGCCGCCAGAACTGCCAGGCCGACCCCCCGCGCGTGGGGCCGAAAGGCGCGGGGGCCGAAGGCGGCCAGTCCATAGAGGACCAACGCGGCCAGCGCGACCGGGGTGAAGCGGGCGGCGGTGTAGGTGTAGAAGGAGAGGCCGTAGAGGGCGCCGGCCGCCAGCCAGAGGCGGGGCCGCCCCGTCCGCGCCGCCCGGGCCCCCAGCCAGAGCGTCAGTGCCAGCAGCAGGGGCAAGGTGACGGCCCGGAAGGCCACCCGGCTGAGGTGGACGTGCCAGAGGGTGACGGCGAGGACCGCCGCCGCCAGCAGGCCGACGCGGCGGGAGAAGAGGGCTTGTCCGGCCGCCGCCGTCGCCGCAACGGTGAGCAGGCCGACGAAGGCGGAAGTCAGCCGGAGAGCGAAAGGGCTCCGCCCCAGCGGGCCGAGCATCCCGGCGGCCAGGTAGATGAAGAGCGGCTCCCGGCCGTTGTTGGCGGGGAAGTAGACCTGGAAGTGGCCCCGGAGGACGTCCACCGCGTCCAGGGCGTAGTAGGCCTCGTCGTGGTAGAGGCCGGGGGGAATCCGGCCGAGCGCCGGAAGCCGGAGCGCGGCGGCGACCAGCAGGATCAGGGCGCCGGTAAAAATGGCCCTTTGCGGATTTGTCCCCCCAGAGGGTATCTGGTTATCTCGGCTTGCCATTCGCCAGGTCTTCCGACGCGTTTCCTCAGGGGCAACCCTGGGCGCCAATGGGAAATCGGCCTGCCTGGGCGCTTTCTCGCCGGGCGTCAACCTGCGTTGACGCCTCTCAGGGCGGTGATGATTGTAGGGGCAGGGCTTGCCCCTGCCCCAGCGCGGATTTTCAGATGTAGTTCAGTTCCTTCGCCGCCCGGGTCAGTTCGTCCCGGAAGTCCGGATGGGCGATGCGGATGAGGGCCTGGGCCCGCTGCCGGATGGTCTTGCCGTAGAGGTCCGCCACCCCGTATTCGGTGA
>CALDFY010000376.1 GCA_937942115.1 uncultured Anaerolineae bacterium
CTGGGCCTTCGGCCAAGAGGTCGGCCTTCGCCGACCTCCGGAGAAGGGCGTCAACGCAGGTTGACGCCCGGCGCGAAGCGTAGAGGCAACCCTCGCGGTTGTCCCCAGGGGAGGCCGATTTCCCATCGGCGCCCGAGGCGGCGGGAAGCGGAGAGCCGAAGCCAGCCTTAAGTTAACGCCTATGTCCCCGGCCCCTCTCCCAAACGAAGTTTGGGAGAGGGAAGGGGCCGGGGGTGGGGTGAGGAACCCAGGCAGGGCTTGCCCCTGCCCCCAGATTGGGCAACCGCAAGGGTGGGCAACCGCAAGGGTTGCCCCTACACGCCGATGTCATCCCCTTTCGGTGACAATCGTCACCTTGACAAAAATGAGAACGTGAGTATACTATATGCAACCCATTGCATATAATGAGCGTCATGAGTGAGGAGCGCTACGAACCAGCCCTTCGGCTGTTCTCCCTTCTGGCCCATCCGGCGCGCCTGCGGATCCTGGACCTTCTGCGGCGCGGTGAGGCCTGTGTCTGCCATCTGCAGGCGGCGCTGAGGGCCCCCCAACCCTACATCTCCCAGCAGTTACGGGTCCTGCGGGAGGCCGGCCTGATCGCCTGCCGTCGGGAGGGGCTATTCGTCTACTACCGGCTGGAGAACCAGCAGGTGGCCCACCTGCTGGCGGACCTCCTCGGGCCGGTAGCAGAAGAACCCTCCAGCCTGCAGTGTACCTGTCCCCGTTGTCGGGAAACCGCTTCTTTTGAACCCATCTTCCTGGTAGAGGTAAACTGATATGACCGAACCGCGCGAGGGCGAGAAGCCCCCTGTTCAATGTGCCTGCGTCAGTGACCCGTTTGCTCTGCTCCCGCCGGAGATGCGCCCGCGCTCCCAGAAGAAGAGTAGCCTGCGCAAGGCGACCTGCCCTGGCTGCGGAATGGTCTTCTGGACCAACCGGGAGACCGACTACTGTATGGAGTGTGAGAAGAAACTCCAATCCGGCGCCGCTCGTTGAGGTGCCCGCGTGGAGGAGGATCCAGTGACTGAAACCTACGATGTCGCGATTCTGGGGGCCGGACCCGGGGGGTACGTGGCTGCACTCCGGGCCGCCCAGTTGGGGATGCGCGTCGCGCTGGTGGAGGGGGCGCGCGTTGGCGGGACGTGCCTCAACATCGGCTGTATCCCGACGAAGGCACTGGTCACCGCCACCGACTTGCTGACCCGCGCCCGCCGCGCCGCAGAGTACGGCATCCGTATCCCGGAAGCCGCGCCTGACCTGGAAGGGATGATGGCCTACCAGCGGGCGGCGGTGGACCGGCTGGTCGGCGGCGTGGAGCAACTGCTGAAAGAGTGGAAGGTGACGGTGGTCCGGGGCCGGGGCCGCCTGGTCCGTCCCGATGCCCTTGCCGTCACCGGCGGGGCCGGGGAGACACTGGAAGTGACCGCCCGCCACATCATCCTGGCCCCCGGCTCGGTGACCGCCCGCCCGCCCATCCCCGGGCTGGACCTGCCCGGCGTGGTCACCAGTACGGAGGCGCTGGACGTCTCCACCCTTCCGGCCCATCTGATCGTCATCGGCGGCGGGGTCATCGGGCTGGAGTTCGCCTGCATCTACCAGGCGCTGGGAAGCCGGGTGACCGTCCTGGAGATGATGCCGAATCTCCTGCCCGGCGCGGCCGACGAGGCCATATCCAAACGGCTGGCGCTCCTTCTGCGACGGCGAGGGATGGACATCCGCACCGGCGCGACAGTCCAGGCCGTAGAGGAAGCGGACGGCGGGCTCCGGGTGCGGTTCGCCACGGCGAAGGGCGAGGAGGCAGTGGAGGGGGACCGGGTCCTGCTGGCGACGGGCCGTTGGCCCAACACCGCCGACCTGGGGCTGGAGGAAGTGGGCGTCCGGATGAACCGGCGCGCGATCGCGGTGGATGAGTACCTGCGGACGAACATCCCCAACGTCTGGGCCATCGGCGACGCGGTGGGCGGGATGATGCTGGCCCACAAGGCGATGGTGGACGGACGGGTGGCGGCGGAGAACATCGCCGGTCAGAAGCGGGCGGTGGACTACCGTTCCGTCCCCTGGGCCATCTTCACCTCCCCGGAGGTGGCGGGGGTCGGGCTGACGGAGGAAGGCGCCCGCCAGCAGGGGGCCGATGTCCGCGTGCTCCAGTTCCCCTTCTCCGCCAACCCCCGCGCCCAGATTCTGGGGGAGACGGAGGGGCTGGTGCGCATCGTCTGCGAGGCCGGCAGCGGGCGGGTGCTGGGGGTGCATATGATGGGCCCCCACGTCACCGAACTGGTCGCCGAGGGGGCGCTGGCCGTGCAGACCGGCGCCACGGCGGACGACCTGGCCTGGACGACCCACGCCCATCCTACGCTGACGGAGGCCGTCCTGGAGACCGCGCTGGGCTTCCGGGGGGCGACCATTCACTACCATCGTAAAGGAGGAGAACAGCGATGACCGAAATTCTGGAACTGGTCGTGGATAAGTTCACCTTCCGATTCCCCACCGACCGGTACTATCACCCGGAGGGGGTGTGGGCGCTTCCGGAGGGGGACGGCCGGGTGCGCATCGGCCTTTCTGACTTCGCCCAGCAGTCGGGCGGCGACGTCGCCTTCGCCGAGGTGAAGCCGGAGGGGACGACGGTGGCCTTCGGCGAGGAGGTTGCGTCCATTGAAACGATGAAGACGGACATCGTCGTCCCGGCGCCGGCCAGCGGGACGGTGGTAGAGGTCAACCCGGCGCTGGAGATGACGCCCGAGCTCATCAACGAGGACCCGTATGGCGAGGGCTGGCTGGCCGTCATAGAGGCGACGGATTGGGAGGCCGACCGCGCCCGTCTGGAGGACGCACAGGCATACCTGGAGCGGGTGCGGGAAATCGCCGAAGAGGAAATGAAAAAGCGATAGTAGCGCAAGATTTATCTTGCGACATCTATTGCGCTATGCCGGAAATTACGGAGGTGGGATGAAAGGGAAAGTCGTAGTGGTTCCCTGTAGCGGGATCGGCAAGACGTTCGGGACGGTGAGCCGCGAGGCCGCCTATACGGTGGCCGAAGAATTGCGCCCCGACGCGACGGAACTGGCGGCCCTCTCCCTGCTGGTGCTGGGGGACGAGGAGACACGGGCGTTCGTGGCGGGCCATCCCACCATCACCATTGACGGCTGCCGCCTGGCCTGCGCGACCAAAATGGTGCAGGAGAGCGGCCTTCCTGTGGCCCGTTCCTTCACCGTCCTGGACGCCTTCCGCAAACACCGCGACCTGAAGCCGGAGGGTATCTCGTCCCTCAACCCGGAGGGACAAAGGCTGGCCCGCGTCCTGGCGGAAGAGGTCGCGGAGGCGGTGGACGACTTGCAGGAGAAGACGTAAACGGAGTACGGAATACGCAATACGTACTCCGTACTCCGTATTCCGTTGGAGGTAGCGATGCCGTTGTTACCGAAGAAAAAAGTGGGGATTGTCGCCTGTTCGGGGGAGGAGATGCCGGAGGGGGCGGTCTCGCGGGTCGCAGCGCTGCAGGTGCTGGAGCGGCTGCGCCCCAACGACACGGTGACCATCTGCCTGCCGCTCTTTCTGGCCGGCGGGGAGGGAGACCGGGCCTTCGCCCGCTTCTACCCAACGGTCGCGATAGACGGCTGTGAGAAACGGTGCGCGGCGCGGGCGACGGAGATGTATTCCGGCAAGCCGGCCGCCAGCATCGTCGTCACGGACGTCGTGGCGGGGAACGGCCTGGGGCCCATTCGGGGGAGCCGCCAACTGAACGAGGCGGGAATCCAGGCCGCCGACCTGGTGGCCCAGGAGGTGGCCCGCCTGGTGGACGGGTTGCTGGGCCGGACGGGGCGGGAAGTGGCGGAGGTGGCTGTGGCGGAACCGGAGGCCGGCCCGGAGGTCCCGGAGGACGAAGAGGCCGCCATCAGCCTCTGCTCCTGCGGCTCCGGCATCCCGGTGCAGAAGGTAGCCGTTAACGGCCGGGTGGTCACCCTGATCGCGCTGCCGGCCATCTTTGAACAGTTCTACCAGACCGGCAAGCGGCCCGGCGACGGGACGACGCGGGAACTTCTGGAGATGACCCGCATCTACAACCCCATTCCGTCGGAGGAGGAGGCCGCCTACGCCGAGGCGCTGGCGCGGGAGTATGAGAAGTTCTGCCAAAAACAGGAGGCCGGATGAGCCGCACTGCCACATACTACACCGTCGTCACCTGGAAGGGGGAGCACTGGGGGCATATCGTTATGGGGAACGGGCCGGAGATGGACTTCTCCGCGCCGCCCGATGCCCACGGCCACCCCGGCGTCCTGACGCCGGAGGACGCCTTCGTCGCCGCCGTCAATACCTGCATTATGATGATGTTCCTCTGGGCAGTGGAGCGGTTCAAACTGGACCTGGTCTCCTACGAGTGCCGCGCGGAAGGGACGAAGTTGATAGAACTGGACCGGACGGAAATCTTCACCCACGTGCGGCTGTGGCCGAAGATTGTCGTGCGGGCAGGGGGCGAGGACCCGGCGGTTGTGGAGAGGCGGGTGCGCCGCGCCCTGGAGGGCGCCCAAAAATACAGTCTGGTTGCCAACTCCGTCAAATCGGAAATCATCGTGGAACCAGAAATCACCGTAGCGCAAAATTAATTTTGCGCAAGGAGGGAAGTATGTCGTTGAACATCAAGGTTCTGGGGCCGGGCTGCGAGGCCTGCGACTGGATGGAACAGCAAGCCATCGCGGCGCTGGAACTTCTCGCCGAGGAAAAGCCGGACCTGGAAGCGACCATTCAGCACATCACCGACTATGCCGAGATTACCAAATATCCGATTCTCTTCACCCCCGGCCTGGTCGTTAACGAGAAACTGGTCTGCGCCGGGCGCATCCCGAAGGTGGAGGAAGTGCTGACCTGGCTGCGGCAGGCGCTGAACGGCGCCGGGGGATAAAAGGTGACGGTCATCTCGAAGGTGACTGTCACCTATCCGATGAGGATGACCCACTCCGACTCCCTACCGGTGCGTCGTACATCGGGTATCCAGAGCATCTGCAACCCATTCTATCTCAACCGGAGGTAATTCAATGACCGAAGCCGCAAAGCCCCGTGAATGGGCCATCGCCCGCCGTCCGGGGATCAGCGCTTCGGCGTAGTCCGCAAGGAGGGGGTTGGGCGTCCACCGGTCGCCCAACCCACCTTTGCGTTTGAAGGAGGAATTCTACTATGCAAACCAAACAGGGGCTTTCCATCCGAGATGAAACCAAACCGTTGATCCTGATCGCCGCCATTGCCGTGGGGGTTCTGCTGAACCGGGTCGCCGGAGGAGTGGTGCGGGAACTCTACGGGCTGGTTAACGTCGGCCTGTTCCTGGTGATCTACACCATCATGCTGTTCGTAGAGGTCAAAGAGGTCGGCCGGGCGTTCACGAAAGTGAAGCCCACCGTGCTGGCCCTGCTGACCAACTTCGTCTTCACCCCCTTCTTTGCGTGGTTTCTCGGCTGGCTCTTTCTCCGGAACTACCCGGACTTCTGGGCCGGGGTCGTCCTCTACAAACTGACGCCCTGCATCGGCTGGTACCTGATCTTTATTGACCTGGCCGAAGGGGATGTGCCCTGGGGGGTCTCGCTTCTGCCCTGGAACCTGGTGCTGCAGATTCTTCTGCTCCCGGTGTACATGTGGCTGCTGATCGGCAAGGTCGTGCCGGTGGACGCCCTGACGCTGATCCGGAGTGTGGGAATCTTCCTCTTCCTGCCCTTCCTCGTTGGGTGGCTGACCCGCGAGGGCCTGCTCCGCTGGAAGGGACGGGACTGGACATACGGCCCCTTCAAGCGGGCGATGGGAGAGGTGAAACTCTGGGCGTTGGTCCTGGTCATCATCGGCATCTTCGCCTCTCAGAGTGCCCTGGGTATCGGGGAACTGGGCCGTATCCTGCTGATCATCGCCGTCATCTCGCTCTTCTTCGTCAGTCTCTTCCTCATCGGCCTGTTGGTGGGCAAGGTCTTCCGCCTGGGCTACGAGGACACGACGACGTTGATCTTCTCCACCACTGCCCGCAACTCGGAGGCGGTGGTGGGGGTGGCGGCCAGCGCCTTTCCGGGCCATCCGCTGGTCCTCTTCGCCATTATCCTGGGGCCGATCGTGGAGTTGCCGGTCCTCCTTTTGCTGAGCCGGACCTTGCTCTGGCTGCGGAGCCGTTTGTGGCGTCTGGCGCCGAGCCCGGCGTCGTAGCGGGCGGGGGGTGTTCTGTCGGGGCGCTCTTCCTCTCCTGCCCCCTCGGCCTGTGCGACGGCCAGATGGCCTGCCTGCCGGATCGGAAGGCGGCGGGCAGGGTCTGATTGGACCGGGCACCAAAGGCCGCAGTGCGGTAGCGGAGATGCTCTCGGGCAGTACTTTGAGAATGTCATCCGCCCAAGTTGGCGGCCCGTTCAGGCGGTGCGGGGGGAAGGACGTGATGGGTAGTAAAAATAGATTATATTACAAAGGAGAAAACCGTGTTATACATCGTACTCTCGATCCTGCTGTTCGTCCTATCGTTCATCTCCGGAATGTTGGGATTGGGGGTGGCTTTTGTCGCCACGCCGGTGCTGGGTCTGTTTGGCTTTGAACTGAAACATGTCATCATGCCCTGGTCGCTGTGGCTCAACGGCGTGACCGCCATTTCCAGCGCCATCGCCTTCAGCCGCGCCCGGATGGTGGACTGGCGCACGGCGATTCCGCTCTTAATCATCACCACCGCCACCGCACCCGTTGGCGTCTGGCTGCTCCAGTTTGTGCCGACCCAAATCGTGTGGTGGATTTACATCGCGGTACTCTTGTTCCTGGCCTACCGAATGACCTTCCCGCCCAAGATGGACGATTCCAAAGCACAGGTCATCGGTGATATGACCCGGGTCAAGGCCGGGGTTGCCAGCGCAGCCATCGGCGTCTTTGCCGGTTTCCTGGGTGTCGGACCGGGCTTCTTGATGATGCCGACGCTGGTGATGCTGGGCTACACCGCGCGTATCGCCGCCGCAACCAACGCCGTCATCGTTACTCTGCCTTCGTTCTCGGCGTTCGCCGGGCACCTGGCGACAGCGCAGTTTGATTGGGGATTGTTGATCGCGACCAGCGTCGCCGCTGTGATCGGTGCGCAGGCCGGGGCGATCTACATGTCAAAGCGGGTCAAGAGTCTGACGCTCAGCCGGGTGTTCGCCGTGGCGCTGATAATGCTGGCTATGCAACGGATATGGATTCTGGTGATAGCCTGATCCGAAAGAATTTGTGTTATTAACAATTTTGAGAACGTCTTCCGTCAAAGCTGTCGGCCTGGGCGGGGGCCGAGGGCAAGTCGCGCGGGCCGTAGCGCAGGCGGTGAGCCTGCGAGAACAGGCCTGGCGGCCTGCGCTGCATTGTTCCAAATCCCGAATGTGAGCACCAATGGGCTGTTAGGCAGCCCGCGCTACGGAGAAAGGAGCGCAGGCTGTATGGCCGGAATCAAACGAGCAGTTCCGCCTGTATCGGGTAGTCTTCGCCGAGGAGGCACCAGATGTTCAGCCACACGAAACCCCTGGCCGATGCGCTGACCGTGGCACGGGCAGTGTTGGGGCTCTGCATCGCTGGATTGGGGGCGCTGCAGAGAAAGACCGCATTGCCGACGGCTGTCGTCGCGGTCATCATCTCTTGGCTGACCGACCTGGTGGACGGCCCGCTGGCTCGCCATGACCCGCAGGGGCATCCCACCTGGGTGGGCGAGCACGACGCCGAAGCCGACCTGGCCACCTCACTGGGCGTCGCCGTCTATCTTGTCCTCAGTGGCTATATGGCAGCCTGGCTGGGGGCGGGACTGGTGCTGGTCATCCTGCTTCTGTGGGTGCTCCACTCCCCCCAACTCTCCTGGCCCTTCTATGCCCTGCCCTATGCCATATTGGTGGGGCTGGCGCTGAGGGACGCACCGGCTTTTGGCTGGCTGGCCGTAGTCTACCTGGGTATGACGCTGGTGGTGCGCTGGCGGCGCCTGAGGCGAGAGCATCTACCGGAGTTCTTCAGCGCGGTCGCGAGCCTGCGCCGGGGGCATCGGCACAATAGTACTGGCAAAACATCCTAACCCTAAAGATGGCAATCGCACAGGATGTAAACCTGCGAAAACAGGCCTGGTGGCCTGCGCTACAGTCTGTCTGCAAAGGGGGAGCAAGATGCTGGAACTGCGGCCGGAACTGAACGAGAAGTTCGTCGCCTGGTACCGGGCGATCTTCGCCGAGGGGGCGCTGGACCGGAAGACGAAAGAACTGATCGGCATCGCCGCCTCGCTGACGGCGGGTTGTCAGCCCTGAGCAGAGGCCCACGTGGGCAAAGCACGCCGGTACGGCGCGACAGAGGACGAAATCCGGGAAGCTATGGCGGTTGCCGAAGTCATCGCCGCCGGGAAAGTGCGGACGATGATCCAGGCATTGGAATCCCCGAGCCAGTGAGTTTGGCCCGGAACACGGGAAGGTGGACGGCGTTACCTGTCCACCGGAGGAGGTCTATAATGAAATGCCGCCCAGGGTGCAAATGCCTGTGCTGCTGGGGGCGCGGGCCGGGGCGGAAGTGCCCGCCGCCACTGATCCATGTCATTCCCACCGCCGTCAGCACAGCGGGCGTATTGGTCGTCGCCGCAGCCCAAGTAAGAAACAAGTCAACGTGAACGGTACCAGTGAGGAGGTTCAACATGTGGAAACAACTTGCCCAACCAACAGACGCGGTCCGGTACTTTCACCCGGGCTGGTTCGCTTCGGTCATGGGGACGGGCATCCTGGCGGTAGCTACGGCTCATTCCGCCCCCTTCGTCCCAGCCTTAAAGGGACTGGCAGCAGTCCTGTGGGCCTTTAACACTGTCCTGTGCCTGGTCCTGCTGGTCCCCTGGGTAGCACGGTGGCTTTTCTTCTTCAATGAGGCCTGGACGGACACATCCCATCCTACCCGGGGGCCTTTCTACTCCACTCTGCCCATTGGGCTCCTGGTGCTGGGCGTTGATTTCGCGTCCATCGGCCGTCAGTACATCGGGGCTGGACTGGCTATCCCGGTCGCTCAGGGGTTGTGGATTGCCGGCACCTTGCTGGCCTTCTTCTTCGGCGTGCTGATCCCGTACAAGTGGTTCACCAGCCATTCTGTCCCCGTTGAGCAGACCAACGGTGGCTGGTTTATGCCGCCCGTGGCCAACATCGTTGTCCCGGCCAGCGCTGCGCCGCTCATCGCCACCTGGGGGTCGCCGGAGTTGTGCTACTTTATGTGCCTGGTGGCCTTCGCCTTCCTGGGCATCGGGTTCTTCCTGTTCCTTATCGTGGCGGTAATGCTGATAGCCCGCCTGGTGTACCACCCGTTGCCCCCTGCCCACCTGGCCCCTACCCTGTGGATTGGCCTGGGGCCCATTGGAGTGGGCAGCCTGGCCCTGGTGCGGCTATCCACCACCGCCAGCCCCATCTTCGGGGAGATGGTGCCCCAAGCTCAGGTATTCCTGCGTCTGGCCTCGCTGGCCTTGTGGGGATTCGGGGTATGGTGGCTGGCGACGGCGATTGTGCTCACCCTGCGCTACCTGCGGGAGCCATTTCCGTTCGCCATGAGCTGGTGGGCCTTCACCTTTCCTTTGGGGGCTTACACGGTCGCCACTTACCTCCTGGCAGATGCCTATCGGGTGGCGATCCTGGCAGGTTTCGGTTTCGCTCTATGGCTGCTGCTCCTCTTCTTTTGGACAGTGGTCCTGGTAAGGACGGCCATAGGAACGTATACCGGTACTCTCCTGCAAGGACCCATACCTCCTCCATCTGCCCGGTGAGTTCGCAGGATGGCTCTGGTGACGGGCGTCGGGGTGAAGCGCGTCGCCTGCCAAAGTCGGCGCGGAAATTTTCCACCCGTGCGGTTATCCCGGCGGGACCCGGGTGGGAAGCGCCGGGATGGTTCATTTTCTGAACGAAATCGGGACACTTTTGGAAGGCATTAAAATTCCAGGTGTCTGTTTTATCGCCTGCCAGGTGATGGGCCTCACCCCTCCCCCTTGGCCCCATATGCGTTAACTTAAGGGGCTGCGCCAGTTGGGTCGCCGCCTCGGGCGCTGACTGAAGCCAGCCTCTTTGGGCCTTCGGCCGGGTTGCTTCACTTCGTTCGCAAC
>CALDFY010000377.1 GCA_937942115.1 uncultured Anaerolineae bacterium
GAGAAACTGGCCGAGGCGCCCCTCCTGCACCTGGAGCAGGTGCTGGTGACCGGCGAGGGCATCGGCCTTTCCACCGACGCCATCGCCGCCTGCTGTACCGCCGGCATCCCCATCTACTTCCTGGACCCCGGCGGGCGGCCCTACGCCGCCCTCTACTCCGCCGGCCTCACCGGCACTGTCCTCACCCGCCGGGAGCAGTTGCTGGCCTACCGGGACCGGCGGGGCGTGGAACTGGCCGTCGCCTTCGCCCGGGGCAAAATCACCAACCAGGCGGGCTTCCTGCGCTACGCGGCCCGGTACCGGGAGGAGGCGGCCCCCGAGGTCGGCCGTCACCTGAAAGAGGAAGCGGAACGGGTGCTGGACGGCCTGGAGGAACTGCGCCGCCTGCGGGGGGACACCGTAGAGGAAGTCCGGGGGCAGATTCTCGCCGTAGAGGGACGGGCCGCCCAGCGGTACTGGGACGCCCTGAAGGCCGTCATCCCCGAATCATACGGCTGGCCCGGGCGCCAGACGCGCGGCGCCCAGGACCCCGTCAACGCCGCCCTCAACTACGGCTACGGCATCCTCTACGGCCAGGTGGAGCGGGCCCTGGTCCTGGCCGGCCTGGACCCCTACGGCGGCTTCGTCCACGCTGACCGCCCCGGCAAGCCCAGCCTGGTCTTTGACCTGATAGAGGAGTTCCGCACCGTCGTGGTGGACCGGACGGTGGTGGGGATGGTGACCAGGGGGGTGAAGTTGGAGATGGAGGACGGGCGGCTGACGGAAGCGGCCCGCCGGACGGTGGCGGAGAAAGTCCTGGAGCGGCTGGACGCGGCGGAGCGATACGAGAAGAAACGACAACCCCTGCGGGTCATCCTGCAGAGCCAGGCCCGCCATATCGCCACCTTCGTCCGGGGCGACCGGGCCGCCTACGAACCCTTCATCGCCCGCTGGTGACCGTTTGTAGTCGCTTGTAGTCAGGCACGAAACGCCGTGGAGTGCCGTTCGCTGGTCGGAAGATACGAAGCGTAGCGGAGTGCCGTTCGCTGGTCGGAAGATACGAAGCGTAGCGGAGTACCGTTCGCTGGTAGTCAGGTACGAAGGGTAGCGGAGTGCTGTTCGCTGGTAGTCAGGTACGAAGCGTAGCGGAGTACCGTTCGCCGCAGGGCACACAACGCCGCGGAGTGCCGCACCGGTAGGTGAAAGTATGCGCTGCCTGGTGGTGTACGACATTCCCGATGACCGGGTGCGGACCAAAGTGGCCGACCACTGTCTGGATTACGGCCTGGACCGCATCCAGTACTCTGCGTTCCTGGGCGACCTTTCCCGGACTCACCAGGAGGAACTGATGCTGCGGGTGAAGCGGACTTTGGGGAAGCGGGAGGGGAAAGTCCAGTTGTTCGTTATCTGCGAGAAAGACTGGGGGCAGCGGCTGGAGGTCATCCGGGAGGGGAAGGAGACGTAGGGACACCCCTGGGCCTCGGGGAGGGAGGTGGGTTGTCTGGGCCTGCGATGGAGCGCACCCGATTCACCGTCACCGACCTGAAGCAATACGCCTACTGCCCGCGCATCGTCTTCTACACCTACTGCCTGCCGCTGATCCGGCCGACGACGGGGAAGATGGAGGAGGGGCGGCGGGCCCACGAGGAGGCGCGGGAGCGGGAGCAGCGGCGGACTCTGCGCATCTACGGCCTGGAGGAGGCCCGGCGGTATTTTGACGTATGGGTGGCCTCGGAGGAACTGGGGCTGACCGGGCGGATAGACCTGGTGCTGGAGGTGGCGGCCCCGGGCGGGACGGGGGGCGGGCGGGAGTGGATTCCGGTGGACTACAAGCAGACGGGGCGGCGGGCAGGGCCGCACCTGCGGCGGCAATTGGCCGCGTATGGGATAATGCTGGAGGAGACGTGGGGTGGGGTAGTGCGGCGGGGATTTATCTACTCCCTGCTTACCCGGCGGGCGGAGGAAATTCCGCTGACTTCCTCTCTGCGTCGGGAGGTGAGGGAAATCGTGGCGGCGATGCGGGAGATGGTGGAGCGGGAGCGGATGCCGGACCCGCCCTCCTCGCTGCAGCCCTGTGTCAACTGTGAGTTCCGGCGGTTCTGCAATGATGTGGGGTAGGGGGTGTGGAGCATGGGTAAGGCTGGATGGGGTTCTTCACTTCCTGCCGGTAACTACCTGCCCCCGATGGCTGGGATGCCCCCTTCCGCCCGCCGCTGAAGCGGCGGGCTCAGATGGCAAAGCCCTGATGGGCTATCCGGAAGCCCCTGAAGGGGGCTTCGCATCTGAGCCAGGGGCTTTTAGTTACTCCTGCCGCCCGGAGCGCCGATGGGAAATCGGCCTCCCCTGAGGGCAACCGCTGTAGGGGCAGGGCTTGCCCCTGCCCCACACAGGGCAACCGCAGGGGTTGCCCCTGCCCCACACAGGGCAACCGCGAGGGTTGCCCCTGCCCACACAGGGCAATCGCGAGGGTTGCCCCTGCCCCACACAGGGCAACCGCAGGGGTTGCCCCTGCCCCATACAGGGCAACCGCGAGGGTTGCCCCTACGCTTCGCGCCAGATGTCAACCTTTGTTGACGCGTGTTGACGTGTCTCAGAGGGGCGGCGCAGGCCGCCCTGGTTGCGAACGGAGAGAGCAACCCGGCCGAAGGCCCAGAGAGGCGGACTTCAGTCGGCTCCCGGGGCGGCGACCCAATCGGCGCAACCCCTTCAGTGAACGCTTGGGGGTGTGGGGGAGTGCGATAGCGGGGGCACCCGATGCCCCAGTCGGTGACTTGACAATTGGGGTGGACGGCCTATAATTGGTGAGAGGCGAAAACCGGTTGGGGAGCGGTTGCCGCCTCCAGTCGGAAATCGGCGGGGTTTTAGCGCAGAAAACGATTTCCGAACGGGCATGTTTGGAAGTGGAGGCTATTGGTGGAGTAGCCCATCCACAATTTATCCGCTTTTAGCCCGTAATTTGAGGTCTCTGTGGAGCAAATTAACAATTTGAGGGCGGTTGCAGTGCCCACGATCCGAGTGAGGATACTGAAAGTTGCGCCGACAACAACACCAAGCAAAACCGCAAACGCGTTGCAGTGCCCACGATCCGAGTGAGGATACTGAAAGATCTGATGGCGGACGGGTCGCCACGGTCACCCTGGCTGAGTTGCAGTGCCCACGATCCGAGTGAGGATACTGAAAGCATCCTGACCCTGGATGCCCCCAGCGTCCGCTGGGGCTACGTTGCAGTGCCCACGATCCGAGTGAGGATACTGAAAGAATGGTATCTGGACAACTTGAGCGCCGAAGTGTCCAAGTTGCAGTGCCCACGATCCGAGTGAGGATACTGAAAGTGTCCTGGGTGTCGCAGGGGCGAGGAAAGGAGGAAACAGAGTTGCAGTGCCCACGATCCGAGTGAGGATACTGAAAGTCCTGGACAACGCAAACAATTGCAGACGAACAAGAGCAAAGTTGCAGTGCCCACGATCCGAGTGAGGATACTGAAAGCGTAAACAACAAAGGGAAAGCCCAAA
>CALDFY010000378.1 GCA_937942115.1 uncultured Anaerolineae bacterium
GTTGCGAACGGAGGGAGCAACCGGGCCGGAGGCCCAGGGAGGCTGACTTTTAGTCAGCGCCCAGGGGCAACCGCAAGGGTTGCCCCTACAGGCGCCGATTAGAAATCGGCCTCCCCTGGGGGCAACCGCGAGGGTTGCCCCTACGCTTTGCGCCGGCCGTCCACCTCCGTTGACACCCCTGAAAAGGACGGTGCAGGCCGTCCTCCGGCCGGAGGCCCAGGGAGGCTGACTTCCAGTCAGCGGAGGTGCCGATGGGAAATCGGCCTCCCCTGAGTGCTTTTCCTCACCCCACCCCCGCCGCCTCCGGCGGCATCCCCTCCCTTCTCCTGACCCTTTGGTCAGGAGAAGGGAGGAGGATTTTAGGAGGGGTTTCGGGGGCGGCGGCCATAGCCGCCGCCCCAAAAACCCTCCCAGCCCCTTCCCCTCTCCCCCAAGTGGAGAGGGTAAGAGGGATTGGGGGGTAAGAGTGAGGGCAAATCCCCTCTTCGGCGAAAAACCTCCACTTGTCAGGGCAGGGGAGAGGGGCAATCCCAAAGGCATAGGGGCAGAGAGCATAAAATGAATCTCGCGCCATAAGTTTCTGGGTAGCCTCCGAAGGGGGCGAAGCAATCTCCCCTCAGCCCTCAGGGAGATTGCCTCGGGCGCTCCGCGCTCTCGCAATGACGCGGCGGTTTCTGGTGGGCGAGAATGCGCCTTGCGCGTGGGGCACTACCCAGAAACATACAGGGCGTAGCGCAGGCTGTTCGCCTGCACTGACAGGCCTGGCGGCCTGCGCTACGCAAGCCATTGCAGTTTCTGACTCGCCAGAATGCGCCCTGCGCGATGGGGTACTCGCTACGAACGACCTTCCGGATCGCGCAAGATGAATCTTGCGCCACCTTTTAGGTTCAGGAGTTACGCACTCACTGTGTAGGACGGCTTTTCCAGACCGTCCAGACGGGATCCAAAACCTGCCCTAAAAGTGAACTGCGTAAGTCCTGAGGTTAAGAAACCCCGTAATGGGCCAGGGCTTCGGCCCGAAGAAAGCGCCCGGTGCGGGGCAGATACTCCAAATTGAGCCGCAAAAGCGACGTCGGCACGATCCGACAGCGGCGCAGCAACTCCATATCGGAGAGCACCTCTGGGGGTGGGCCGTCGGCGGCGATGCGCCCCTCCGCCATCAGGACCACCCGGTTGGCGTAGCAGATGGCCAGGTCCAGGTCATGGGTGATGAAGAGGACGGCTGCGAAACCCGGCATCTGGAGGATGGAGTCCATAAAGGTCATGTAGTTCCAGTAGTCCTGACCCGCCGTCGGTTCGTCCATCACCAGAATCCGGGAGCGCATGGCCAGGACAGCGGCAATACTGACCCGTTTCTGCTGCCCGAAGGAGAGGGCCAGGGGCGGATACTCCTCCAGTCCCCGCAGGTTGACCATTTCCACCGCCCGCGCCACCGCCTGGTCCATCTCCTGGCGAGAGAAGCCCAGGTTTCGGGGGCCGAAAGCCAGTTCCTCCCGCACCGTGGGCGCAAAGAGCATGTGGCCCGGGTGCTGGAAGACATACCCCAGTGTGCGGGCGACCTGGGCCACGCTCATCTCCCGGGTGTCCCGGCCCCCCACCAGCACCCGCCCCTGCCGGGGTTTCAGCAGGCCGATGGCGTGCTTGACCAGCGTCGTCTTCCCGGCGCCGTTGGGGCCCAGCAGTGCAATAATGTCCCCCTGCCGGATGGTCAGATTGACGTTTTGAATGACCGGCGGGCCCGCCTCATCGTAGGCGAAGGAGACGTCCTCAAAGACAACCAGGGGCTCCCGTCCGTTGGGCCGGATGGCGGGCTCAAAGCGGGGCAGTGGATTCGCCGCCGCGCGCTGGAGAATCAACGGGGCCGGTAACTTGACCTGTCGGTAGTCCACCGCATCGGTCATTCCGTTCGGCGGGCCGGAATAGGCGATCCGACCGTCCTGCAGAAACAGCACCCGGTCGGGGTGGATGCTCAGGGCGTCCTCTACCCGATGCTCCACCAGGATGACCGCGACCCCTTCGTCGGCCAGGCGGCGGAAGAGGGCCAGCGCCTCCTGCGCGCTGACGGGGTCCAGACTGGCCAGCGGTTCGTCCAAAAGCAGGATGCGGGGCCGCATCGCCAGGACGCCTGCCAGGGCCACCTTCTGCTTCTCTCCGCCGGAGAGGTGAAAGGTCTCCCGGTCCCGGAGATGAGAGATGCCCAGGTAGGCCAGCACCTCGTCCACCCGGGCCCGGATTTCGGTGCGCGGAAGCCCCAGATTCTCCAGCCCGAAAGCCACCTCGTTGAGGACGAAACTGCCCACAATCTGCCGCTCCGGGTCCTGCAGGAGGGTGCCGACCTGCTGGGAGAGTTCGGCCATGCTCATAGAGCGGGCGTCCTGCCCGTAGACGAGAATCCGGCCCTGCAGGTCGCCCCGGTAGGTGCGGGGGATGAGGCCGTTGACGCAGCGGATGAGCGTCGTCTTGCCGCAGCCACTGGCCCCGGCGACCAGCAGCAATTCCCCCGGCTCCAGCGTCAGCGAGACGTCCTGGAGCGCCGGTTCGGGCCGGGTGTGGTAGCGGAAGGTCAGCCCTTCTATCTGCAGCGGCAGGTCGGCAGACAAACGCGCCCTCCCCTCACTCGCTCAGAGCTTGTCTGAAAAATCTGGAGAGGAATAAAGATGTTCGTAGTCAGCCACGAAGCGCCACGCGCCGAGGGCGCTTGCGCCGAGGCGAGGCGGAGCGGCGTTCCAGTGGGCCAAAACGGCACTCCCCTTCGTTCCGTGCCTTACTACGAACGACGACAGCACTCCCCTTCGTTCCGTGCCTCACTACGAACGACGGCACTCCCCTTCGTTCCGTGCCTTACTACGAACGACGGCACTCCCCTTCGTTCCGTGCCTCACTACGAACGACGGCACTCCCCTGCGTTCCGTGCCTCACTACGAGCGACGGCACTCCCCTTCGTTGCCTCACTGCGAGCGACTTTTCAGATTAGCGCTCAGAAACGCTACCCGTTCGGTAACGTTGAGGCCCCGGCGGCGCATCTCTTCCACGAACGGCCGCGCCGGGACAAAGGTCTCCACGCCGCCGGCCCCGCGTGGGGTCCGTCCCTGAGCCATCATTTCGGCGACAATGGCCGCGCTCCAGCCGGTGGCCCGCTCCATCGCGGTGAAGCCCGTCTCCTCGTCAAAGTGGTCTATCAGTTCCACCACCGCCTCGGCATCCCGGCCGTCCTTCTTCCCCACCGCGCGGACGCGGACGATGACGGTGTCCTTATCTCCGGGGAAGGTCACTTTCGGCTCAAAGAGGGCATGGAAGACTTCGCGAGGCACGACCTTCCCGTCCCCCACGCGGATGGGACGGGTGTCCCAGAGGCCCAGGTCGTAGAAGGCGCGCAGTTGGGCGAAGTGGCCGGGGTGGCGCAGGGTCTTGTTCTGCAGCGTCCGCAGGCGGCCATGGAACGTCCAGGGCATAGTGCTGGTGCCGCCCCCGGTGACGAAGGCCTCCAGCGTCCCGATAGGCGGCGGAAATTCCACCGTCTCCGGTTCCGTCATCGGCTCCACTTCCACGATCTCCCAGTTCCGGAGGAAGATGGCCGGTTCAGCGTACTCGTTGGTCAGCCCGGCGATGTGGAAGGTGAGCAGATAGTTGAAAGGCGGACGGGGGTTCTGAGGGATACCGCCGTCCCACATATAGACGTCCACTGCCTGGTCCAGCAACTCCATCGCGTAGACGATGAGGGTGGTCCCCAGGCCGGGGACCTGGCCGCAATCGGGGATAATGCTGACGCCCGCCGCCAGCGCCTCTTGGTGGAACGCATGCTGCTGACGAACGATGGCGGTGTTGCCGCCCAGGTCGCAGAGGCTGCAGCGGGCCCGGATGGCCGCCTGGGTGATGCCCAGGTTGTAGATGTAGGGGACTGCGCTGAGGGCGGCGTCCACTCCCCGGAGCAACCGCTCCACGGCCTCCAGGTCGGTCACGTCCACCTGGGCCGGTTCGGCGATCGTCGCGCCGACCATACGGTTGACCCGCTCGGCGGCGCGGCGGGCGGCCTCTCCATCCCGGTCAGCCAGGATGATGCGGCGGGCACCACCCCAGCGGGCCATATCGTAGGCGGCCGCCGTCCCCTGGCGGCCGGCTCCCAGAACGGCGTAAGTGCTCATAGAGGGCTCCTTCCAGGAGATTCGCTCATCCGTTGCAACGCTTCCAGGGTTTTGTCCCAGGCTAAATCATCCCGGATACCGCCATTCACCCGCTCACGGATCAGACACTCTATCAAAATCGGGTATTCGGGCTGGAAAACGACGAATCCGTTGGACAACCGCCGTTGCATCCGCCCGGCCAGGAACGTCAGGAGACCGTATCTATACCTCGTATCCGACCTCCGCGCCTTTTCCCCTCTGAGCTGCAACTCATCGGCCAATGCAATGGTATACGGAACTTCCAGCGACCAATCCGCGCGCTCTCTGCGGCGAGTAAAACGGCCGGGCCCCCGGGCTTCCGGGCGATAAGTTTCCTTTTTAATCTGGAGTGCAACGGTCACATCACCGCAATGAACCAATCCGTCAATCCCCCTCATATCCAGTTCGGCAGAAGCCTCCAGCGGCAAGGCGCAGTAAGCCCGCCAGGAATAACCGAAGTGGAATTGCGTCAGCACCGAAATCAGTGTACGGTAGAGGCGTGCTTTAAAACCCAAGAAGACAAATTCGTGGGAACATCCCCAAAAATACCGCCGGATGAAAGTATCCAGTGGTTCCAAGTGTTCTTTCCACCAACGGTCAAAGAACTCTTCATAATCCGGGAATGAGGCCGGCTTTTCCACCCAAAAGGCTTCGTATATTGCGGGAAGAGGGTTAAGGTCTGGAGGCAAATCCTGCTCCACCGTCTTCACCGGCATCAGTTCCTCGCGATACCGGTCCAGAGGTATAGACTCCAGAAACTGTTCAAACGCCGATAACTCTTTCTTCAAAGTCCTCCTCCCACAGATGAAGTTGCCGGGCACGGGAGAGAGAAGGGGCTAACTCCGGTGGAATCGGCACCCGCCGCAACTGGGTCATCGTCAAATGAGGAACCAGGTCCCGATACAGAGTGCGAACGTACCACTGGACCGGTTCGCTGTTCAGGTACTCCACCAGCGTCTTCTCGTCCAGCCCGACGACCTTCGGAACCAGATGAAACTCTTCCCGCCAGGGGTAGCAGCGTTCATCCCGCGCCGCCACAACTCGCGCTCCTTTCGTGTGTCCGACGACGATATGGGGGAACGCGTAGAAAAACCGAAGTGAGGGCGCCTCCTCCCGGGGCATCCACAGGCCCGAATAGCAGGTCTCGTAATCAATCCACCCGGGCTTCAGATTCCGCCCGGTCAGAATGGGTACCAGGCCGTCCCGGGGCTCCCCCACCACAGACGGATGGCGGCGAATCTCCGGGCTGCGTGCAGCAAAGTAAATCTCCAACCACTCCCCCAGAGGGACACCCCGGCGCTCAAACGCCATCGTCTCAGGGGTCTCAAAGCGAATCAGTTCGCCCTGATAAGCGGTCTTCCGGACAACAGGCTCTCTATTCCCCAGATCAAACAGACCCAGGCCCTGCTCTCCCCGTTGCAGGACCAGAACGACGGCGACGACGTTGCGCTCCGGGAAGGGACGGCCCATGTAGTACACTTCCAGGCGGCCCTCCCGGGCCAGGAACCGCCGCAGCCGGGCAAAGTCGTCCAGAACCAGCCATGTAGAGGGGACGACAAATACCAGCCGACCGTCGGGCCGGAGCAGGTTGACGGCGTGCTCGATGAAGGCGCCATAGATGTTGAATTTGCCCCGCCAGGTTTGAGAGCGGCGCTTATAGAGCCCCTTTCGCTCTTTGAGAACGTGAATGGGGTAATGGGAAGCATCACCGATAATGCCATAGGGAGGATTACCGATAATGAGGTCAAACGGTTCCCTGGGGGCCCACAGCAGAAAATCCTCTTCCAGGAGTGTCGCAAAGGGCACCTGGCGCCGGGCCTGGGTCACCGCATCCGGGTCAATATCCACCCCGACCAGTTCGTGGTGAGTGCCGTACTGTTCGGCGAACGCCCGGAGAAAGGGCGCGTCGCCGCAGGCCGGCTCCAGCACCCGCATCGGAGAGCGCCAGGGAATCGCCAGGGAGACCATAAAGGATACCAGGTCGGGAGGGGTCGTCACCGCTCCCAATGCCCGTTCTCGCTCCCGCTCGCTCAACCTCAGGTTCATAGAGGCACTCTGCAACAGGGTTCCTTTCGCCTGAACTCAATATCAGCCGTCTAAACTTTCTTCTCAGCCGCCCGGACCTCCTCCTGCTCCTCCTCCCCTTCCTCCACCGGCCAGACTTCGGTGGCCCGGTCAATGAAGAGCACCCCCTCAGTGTGGTCTATCTCGTGCTGGAGGACGCGCGCCAGGTAGCCCCGGGCCTTCAGCCGCACCGACTTCCCCTTCGGGTCTATTCCCTTGACGATGACTTCTATATGGCGGGGGACGGTTCCGGCCCACCCCGGCACGGAGAGACACCCCTCCACGCCGTCCTCCAACTCCGGAGACACTTTGACCAGTTCAGGGTTGATGAGCGCCAGCGAGGTTCCCGCGTCCGGGTCGTCCATATCCTCCGGGATTTCTACGACAATCACCCGCAAAGGGACACCAATCTGGACCGCCGCCAGCCCTACACCCCGCGCGGCCCGCATCGTCTCCCGCATATCCCGGATCAACGCCTGAATCTCCGGCGTCGGACGGGGGACCCGGCGGGATTTCTCCCGCAGGACCGGATGATTTGCAAACAGAATCGGTCGTTGTGCCACGGTTCTCCAGTCGTTAGTCGTCCGTCGTCAGCCGCCAGATGGGGATTCCGGCGACGACGACCGGCGCAACTCGTCGTATGCCGCCAGCCAGTCCAGCATCTCGGTCCGGCGCTGGCGGGCCTCTTCCTCCTGCCGTCGACGTCGGGCCGCCTCAATGTGGGCGAAAATCTCCCGCTGCACTTCCTGGGGGCGGCTGACTTTCTGGAAGTGGAACGTCCCCGCCGGGGCGGCCGTCTCCACAAAAACATCGCCGTAGCGGAGAATTTTGCCCAGGATGCCCTGCTCAAAACGGACGTTGGTCACCTGCTCCAGGTTCGCTTCCCGGCGCTGTTCCCGCAGAAAGAGCGGCAACCGGTCCACCTGGACAATGCGGGTAGCGGTCACCTGGAAGAAGTCGTTCTGCCAGTCCTCAAACGTCCAGAGAAGCCAGGGGATGGCAAAGAACATCGTCAATCCGTACAGCAGGGCCACGGTCGGCGAGAGTTGGTGCTCCAGACGGGCAAAGACCACCGCAACCAGAGTGGCCGCCAGGACAATCCCCAGGGGAATCCAGATGGCCCCCAGCAAGGTGACCCAGTGGCGCCGCCAGGTGACCGTCGTTCCCTCTCGCTCCCACGTGGGGGGGAAAAAGTACCGCAGGAACCCCAGACAACCCGGCCGTTCGGTCGGTGGTGCGGCGGGGGGCTGTCCGGCCTCGCCTTCTCCTTCAAAGAGAAAGTGATGCCGGACGGCCCTGCGGATGGCCTCCCGCTCCTGGATGCGCGTCAGGGAGCGGACTCGCGCCTGCTGCTCCAGAATCGCCTGCTGGATCCCCCAGGGGTCCGGAATGCTGCGGAAGACGACCTGCCCCGCCGCCCCAGCGGTCTCTATGATCAGGTCGCCGAACTTCAGCACCCGCCCCAGAATGCCGACCTGCGAGACCTGGACGTTCTGGATCGCCTGAAGGGGCGCGGCGGAGAATTGCTCCCGAATCAGAAGCGCCCCCACCCGTTCCCGGTGCGCGACCCGCCGGTTCGTCAGGATGTAGATGTCGTTGCGCCAGTCTATGTAAAAATACAGGATGATTCCCAGGGGAACGACGGCCCCCACTATCAGCAGTCCCCCCGCAACCTGGAACGCGCCCCTCCCGCCCCCAACGGCCAGAAAGACGAGTCCCACCACCGTCAACAACGCAAAAATGCTGACCGAAAGGATGACCCGGTCCAGGAAGGCGAAGAAATGCTTGCGCAGGACTTTCAGCGGCAGTTCGCCCGCCTCCAGCCAGGAGAAGCGAGGATAGCGGCGCCGTTCCGCCACATCCGGACGCATCTTCAGGGCCCGCTCTATGGACGGGTCGGCGGCCAGCAGCCGGTCAAAATCCTCTTTGTCAATGCACAGGAAGACCGTCTCCTCTACGGTCTCCACTGTGGCATCCCGCACGTCGCCCAGGAGGAGGGAGGTCTCGCCGAACGCCTCTCCGGCCGCCAGCCGCCTCACCTCGGCGACCCGTCCCTCAGGGTCCACACGGGTCACCCGCACCGCGCCCTTCTGGATGATGTAGTAGCGCAGGCCCGGCTCCCCTTGCCGGCAGACGGTCTCCTGCGCCGGATAGGGCACTTCCTTCACCAGCGGGGCCAGCCGCCGCAGTTGGGGCCGGCTCAGGCCGGAGAAGAGGTGGACACCCTGAAGGATGCGGATGAGTTCTTCGGTTGAGGGCATGGTCTGCTTCGTGACCGGCTATGAATGACGCCACTCCGCTGCGCTTCGTGGCTGACTACGAGCGGATCAGACGCCACTCCGCTGCGCTTCGGGCTTTGTTTGTAGTCAGGCACGAAACGAAGTGGAGTGCCGTCCTATAACGCCACTCCGCTTCGCTTCGTGGCTGACTACGAACGTGGCTGACTACGAACGCGTTATATCGGCGACCCCTCGGGGCCCAGTTCAAAGAGCAGCGGGCTGAGGGCCTCCTCCCGCCCGGCGCGGTGGCCGAAGAGGGCCTCCACCTCCCGCGCCAGAGCGCGGTTGAGCAACATCAGCGGGAGCCCCATCGGGCAGACCCGCTCGCATTCCCCGCACTCCACACACCGCCCCGCCAGATGAAGGGCCCGGCCCAGGTGGAAGATGTACTTCTGCGGGACTTCTATCCCGGCGTCCACCCACAGGCCGTCGTCCCGCTCAAACATGCAGGTGGGGCAGTAGCAGCCGGGGCAGACCTGCCGGCAGGCGTAGCAGCGGATGCAGCGGTCAAATTGGGCCAGCCAGAAGGCCATACGCTCCGCCGGGGGCATGGCCGCGATGCGGTCCAGGTCCGACCAGTCATCCGGAGCCGGCGCAACCTGGGGAGGCTCGCCGAGGAGGACGTCGTAGAGGACCGGCACCCGGTCGGTGCAGTGGGCGCACTTCGCGGCGGTCTCCCCGGCACCATCCACGACCCCCTCGCAAGCCACCCCGATGACAAAGAGGCGGGCCCGCTCTATCTGCCGCTCCGCCAGCAGGACGTTCAGCGTCCGGCTATCGCACGGCTTGACGACGATGCCGACCCGGGGCGGTTCTTCGCCGCGCCGCCGGGGCTTCTTTTTGTTGTGCAGATAGGTGGTCAGGTTGTGGACGCACTCCGACCCCCAGATGAGGCGGTCGGCCTCATCGGGGCTATAAATGACAATCGGGCGGGCTCCCCCTCTCCGCCCCGCCTCATAGCCGATGACACAGTCCACCTGCTTCTCCGCCAGCAGTCGGCGGGCCTGCTGGCGGAGTTGGTCGGTCAGGGGTTGGTTGATGGGCATGATGCCTCCTGGCTGAACGATGAACGGCACTTCGCTGCGCTCCGTGCCTGACTACAAACGGCGTGCCTGACTACGAACGGATGAACGGCACTCCGCTGCGCTCCGTACCTGACTACGAACGGCGTGCCTGACTACAAACGACTACAGGATGCCCAGTTCTCGCAGGACGTCCAGCACCCGGGGCGGTTTCCACAGCCACCCCTCCCGCAACCAGAAACCCTCAATGGTGCGGGAACGGTAAATCCCCTCTGCATCGGGGAAGACGGTCCGGTAGCGCCCCCGCTCGTCCAGGACGTAGAACTCTGCCTGCTCTGCCTCCGGGTCTACCAGCCAGTATTCGGGGATGCCTGCCTGCGCGTACTCGTAGAATTTCTCCCCCCGGTCCCGCCCAATACTCTCCGGAGAGGCGACCTCCACTACCAGGTCGGCGGGGCCGTCCAGGTAGGTCTCCCGCAGGCGGTCCAGGTGCTCCGTCGCCACAAACATCAGGTCCGGCTCCCGTCCCGACCCGGCCAGTTTCATCTGGAAGGGGGCAAGAATCACCAGGCCCAGGTTCTGAGAATCCACATAGGCGCTCATCACTTGAGCAAGAAAGGCGATGATCCGCTGGTGCTTCAGCGAGGCAGGGCTATATATGACCACCTCCCCATCTACCCATTCCGCCAGGGTGTCTTCGTCGGCCCAGGCCAGGAATTCCTCGTAGGTCATCCGGCGGGGACGGGGTGGCCGCAGCAGGGCCTCCAGGATGTCCCGACGGAGGTCTTCATCCAGCACGTCCGGCTCCCTCAACCATTCCAGCAGTTGCTCCCTCTGCCCGATCATTGGACACCTCCGTTATCGGTAGCGCGAGATAAATCTTGCGCTACGCAATCACCGGACACCTCCGTCAATCAGTATAGCACATTCGGGAGCGTTTGCCAAAGCGCAAGATAAATCTTGCGCTACCCTATCGCAAGCCGACTTCTTCTATGTTCCAGAGTTCACCTTCCCCAAAAGAGCCGGGAATCAACCCGATTACTTCCGGTCGGGCGACAGCGATGCGGACCCGCCAGAAGAGGGGCAGGGCGGGTAGTTGTTCGGTGAAGATGCGCTGGGCCTCGGCGTGATTTTCCCGGTACTCAAACGTGCCCGGCAGCGCGGCCCGAGCCGCCCGGCAGACAGTGTCGTACTCGGCGTTGGAGAAGCCGGACGCGTTCGCACCACCCCAGTAGTTCGCCGGGTCCGGAATCTCCTCGGTGGTATACAGGTAACAGGGAGGGGTCAATTCTATCTCCCAGGTGAAAAAGGTCAGGTCAAACTGACGGCCGTAAATGGGGCCCAGGGGGCCATCGGCGAAGAAGTCCCGCACCGGGCGGGAGTCCACCGTCACCTGGACCCCGCAATCGGCCAGGTTGGCCCGGATCATCCGGGCAATGGTCTCCTGCTGGGGGTCTCCCTGAATCGTCAGCAGGGTGACGGAGAAGGGGGTGCCCGCGCGGATGCCCGTCACGTTGTGGGCCTCCAGGACGCCGTTGCCGTCCTTATCGGCCCAGCCGGCCTCCGCCAGCAGCGCCCGCCCCATCGGTGGGTCGTAGGTCCAGCGAGTCAGCCGATCAGCGGCATAGAGCGGGTGTTCTGAAGGGATATAGGAATCCGCCACCCGGCCCAATCCCAGGGTGATTTCATCCACCATCGCCTGCCGGTCTATACAGTGGGCAATGGCCTGCCGGACCCGCACGTCCTCAAAGAAATCCGGGCGCTTGTAGGTGGCGACGGGGTTGATGCCGAACTCCAGGTGCTCCCCCTGGTTGGATACCGAAGTCATCAGACGGAGGAGACCCTTTCCCTCCGCTTCTTTCAGGAACGGCAGGAGCGGCTCGGCCCCATCGCCTGGCAGCGCCAGGTCGCACTCGCCGGCCATCAGCATCGCCACTACCCCCTCAGCGTTGGGCGCGAACCGGAAAACCAGCCGGTCCACCCGGGGAAGTCCCTCGGCGGCCCGGAAGTAGAAGGGGTTGCGCTCCAGCGCAATGTGGTCGCCCTGGACCCATTCGGTGATGCGAAACGGCCCCCAACCGATGGGCTGCCGGGTGCTCTCTACCCGATTCAACAGGTCGGCGGGTGTCGCCCGAAGTTGCTTCTCCCAGAGGTGCCGGGGCAACGGGCTGAAAAAGTTCAGCATATACAGGTCGTCCACATATCCCGGCAACCCGGTCCAGACGACGGTCCGCTTCCCGGCGGCCGCGTATGAGAAAGTGCGATCGCAAATATATTTGGAGGACGGCGTGTCCGGATGGCAGGCCAGTTCGTAACTGTAGACCGAATCGTCCGCCGTCACCGGCTCCCCATCCGACCAGGTCACCCCATCCTTCAGGGTCCAGGAGACGACCATCCGTTCTATCTCTATCGGGGTGTTGCCGTCAAAGGTGACCACGCACTCGGGGTTGGCCGCGTCTCTACAGGCATGGTTGGGGAAGACCTGCGTCCCCTGCTCCAGAGCCACCGGTTCGCCCCGGATGTCCACCACCCGGTCGCCAGCCTGAACGGTGACGGTCTGGAAGTACGCGTCCCCATCGGCCACAGTGGGCAGTTTTTCCAGGATGACCGGTTGGAAGTCAAAGGAGTGGTAATCTATGGGGCCGTCGTAAATGGCCTGCAGGACGTTGCGGGCCGCGTAGGAGCCGCCGTAGAGGTAGAGGCTCTCCGGCTCCCCGACCTGGCAGACGGTGAGGGTCCGGGGGCCGGGGGTTTCCGTCGGCTCCGGGGTGGCGGTCACCACCATCGTCGGGCCGGGGACCTCCACTGTCTGGACGACGGTGGCCGGAGGGGCACAGGTGCCCAGCAGTACGACCCCGATCAGGGTCAAAACCGATGCAACGGTCAGTTGACGGGCCAGTTCGTTTTTCAGCACGGTCTCTCCTTGATGCAGGATGCAGGATGCAAGACGCAGGATGCAGGATGCAGGATGCAGGATGCAGGATGCAAGACGCAGGATGCAGGATGCAAGACGCAGGATGCAGGATGCAAGACGCAGGATGCAGGACGTTTAGCCGGTAGGGGGTTGGATTTCCGCCATCAGGCGGGTGATTTCCTCCCGAATTTCCTTCCGTTGGGCGATTTTCTGGCGGGCCGGTGCGACCAGTTGCTCCTCCCAGGCCGTCGCCAGTTCCAGGACCCGCTCCGCCAGCATCTGGGCCGGGTCCAGGACGGTGTTCAACAACGGGTTCACGATCCAGCCGTTCAGCCCGACGTCGGCGCGCTGGCTGAACCAGTCATCCATCGGCTCCAGAATGCGGGTGTAGACGTTCTGGATAAAGGTGGGAAGGAGAGAGACCACTTCGCCGATCCGTTCCAGGCCACTGCGGACCTGGCGACCAAAAGTGCCGGGCAGGCGGTCCAGAATCCGCGCCAGGAACCCGCCCACCGTCTCGGCGACCGGACTGGAAAGCCCCAACGCCTCGTTGATCTCGTTCTCCAGCGCGGTCAGACGCTGGGAAAGGGTCACCAGGGTGTCCCGCAGCCAGCGCAGGCCGGATTGGAGGGAGGGGAAGCGGGATTGAAAATCCAGAAGCGCTTTTCGGGCACTCGCAATCGCTTCCAGCAGGCGGGTTGCGATCTCACGGACCGTCTCTACGACCGACGCGACGGCTCCTATGCCCCGCTGGATCAGGTCGTCCAGCCCCAGGTCGTCCATCTGCTGGTAAAGGGCCAGGATTCGGCGCAGGGAGCCCATCTCTTTCTCCAGGGCGGCGGTGTGGGCGGCGCTCAGTTGCCAGAGGACCAGGCCCCCGGTCAGGGCGACGACCACCCCTCCGGCCGCCGCTGCGCCCAGGAACTGTCGCCGGTTCATACCGGCGGGCTCCTCCGCGCCGGTCACTCCGACCAGCGCGTCGGCGGTCATCCGGTCCAGCACTTCCAGCGTGCCGTCGTCCAGCCGCTGGAGACGCTCCATGATGCGGGCGATGCGCGCCGAGCGACGCAGTTGCTCTATCTGGGGTTCCCGTTGCATGCCGCCTCCTCATGATGGGCGCCGGGCAAGATCAATCTTGCGCTACGATGTCAGGGGGCGACGTATCCCATCCGCCGCACCTGATGCATATCCCGCCGCCAGTTCTTGCTCACCTTGACCCACAGGTCCAGATAGACCCGTCCGCCGACCATCCGCTCTATCTCCTGCCGCGCGGCCGTCCCGATGCGGCGAAGCATCTGCCCCCCAGCGCCGATCAGGATGCCTTTCTGGGACTCCTTCTCTACGTAGATTGTCGCCGCAATGTAGACTCCACCCGTCTCCCGCTCTTTGTACTCCTCCACCACAACGGCGACCGAATGGGGGACTTCCTCATGAGTAAACCGCAGGACCTGCTCCCGGATCAGTTCGGCGGCGATCTCCCGCTCCGTCTGGTCGGTAATCAGGTCGCCGGGGTAGTAGCGGGGGCCTTCCGGCAGGTGGGCGATGACCATGTCCAGCAGTTTGTCCAGGTTGACCGCCTCGGTGGCGATGGTCATCATCCATCCGGCGTGGTCGGGCACCAGGGCCCAGTACGCCTCGGTGTGGGGCTTGACCCGCTCCGGCGGCAGGAGGTCCATCTTGTTGAGCACCAGGATGACCGGGTTGGAGGTCCGCTCCCGGATCATCCGGGCAATCATCCTGTCCTCTTCGGTGGGCATAACGGAGACGTCCACAACGAAAAGGACGACATCGGCGTCGGGGATGGCCGAGGCGGCGGAGGCGACCATGACCTCGCCCAATTTGTGGAGCGGCTTGTGGAGCCCGGGGGTGTCCACAAAGATGATCTGGGCATCCGGGCGGGTGAGGATACCCCGGATGCAGGTGCGGGTCGTCTGGGGCCGGGGGGAGACGATGGCCACCTTGTGCCCCAGCAGTTGGTTCATCAGGGTGGATTTCCCCACATTGGGCCGCCCAACGACGGCGACAAAGCCGGAGCGGTGGCCCGGCGGGACGGATTCCAGGTCTTCCCAGATGGTTTCGTGATTCATAGTTGAACGCAGATGAACGCAGATAGACGCAGATTTTGCACTTCATGCGCCACTATTATCCACAAATCGGAGAGAGCGTCAAGGCGCGGCATTCTGCACGGCGGGGAGGTAGAGGAAAAAAGGGGCCGCCAGCGTGCCGGTGTAGGCCAGGGTATATGTGCTGCCGTCGGAACTCCGATACGTCTCAAAGACCACCGACGGCCCATCCACCCGGACCAGGATGAAGGTGCTGGGCGTGCCCGTATCCCCGAGTCCCCGGGCATGCCCGGCATCCAGTTGCCACAGGCCGTCTACCTGGATCGCGCTGTAACTGTGGGTATGGCCGCAGATGTAGGCCCGGACGCCCCGCTCCCGCAACAGGTTCCAGAAACGGTCCCGGCGGGCCGGATGGGCGTTCAGGCTGTCCTCCATGTGCCGCGTCCGTCCGGTATCGGCGTCGGGTTGGGGGTAGGCCGGCTCGTGGCCGAAGACGAAGATGTGGGGCCGGTCGGTGGCGGCCAGGTCGTCGGCCAGCCAGTGGTAGAGGTGGTCGGGGACGTCCCCGTCCGTCACGGCATCCCCTGCCGCGTCGCAGTAGACGTTGAGGACGACGAAGTGGGCATTCTCGTAGTCAAAGGAATAGGTCGTCGTCGGGCAACCCGGGGGGCCGGGGCGGACCGGCGTGCCGTCCGGCGCGGTCAGAGTGGCCCCATACTGCCGCAGCCAGGCCATATCCTCCGGCGTCTCCACTTCGTGGTTGCCGACGGCGGGGTACCAGGGGAAACGGCACTCCGCTTCGCTCCGTGCCTGACTACAAACGAAACAGCACTCCGCTTCGCTCCGTGCCTGACTACAAACGAAACAGCACTCCGCTTCGCTCCGTGCCTGACTACAAACGGTGCGGGTGATCGTCCAGAGGACTCCGGCAGGCGGGTCTATGTCGCCGGGGCTGATCATAAAACGGCACTCTGCTTCGCTCCGTGCCTGACTGCAAACGGTGGCGATGGCCTCGCAGGCGCCCCGGAAATACTGAGGGGTGTCGTACGCGCCGGGGCCGGCGTAGAGGCGCATGTCAGCGGTGACGGCGAAGGTGAAGGGCCGGGGTTCGGAAGCGGGCGAGGCCTCCGATCGCGCGGATACCGGTGGCAAAGGGGTCGGCGAAGGGGAGAGACCGGTCGGGAACGCCGCCCCAGATGCCAGCGGGGACAAAAAGGGAACCGGGCTGGCCGGCGGCAGGGTGTAATGGGGAGTCGCCGACGGCGGGGTCGGCGCGCAGCCGGCCAGGAGGCACAGGATGACTACCGTGATCAGAACGGTCCGCATTTCGGTCTGCGAATGCAGGTCTCGCGCAGGATAAATCTTGCGCTACGTCTGGGCTGATGGTGGAGGGGGCGGGCGGCGGCCGAAGGCCGCC
>CALDFY010000379.1 GCA_937942115.1 uncultured Anaerolineae bacterium
GCCCGCCCAAAAATCCCCCTCCTTTCTCCCCTCCCCTCTCCCGAACGAAGTTCGGGAGAGGGGAGTGGTTGGGGGAGGGGTGAGGCCTCTCCCCTCTCCCGAACGAAGTTCGGGAGAGGGGAGGGGTCGGGGGAGGGGTGAGGCCTCCCCCGCCGAAAGGCGAGCGGGAGAGGGGAGGGGTAAGAGGTGGGGTGAGGGCCGGAATGGGCATCCCCCGCTCCCCGAAAAACCTACACTTGTCAGAGGGCCGGGGGAAGGGTGAGGCGGAACAGCACATAGCATCATACCAGCGAGAGGGCGGTTTGTCAACAGGAGTTGACAAATTCGCCACCCGCAATACAATATCCCCATCCACTGGAAGGAGGCACCGATGAGCATCTACGAACGCATCGTCAACATCATCGTGGACCTGCTGGGCGTGGAGCCGGAAAAGGTCACCATGGACGCCCGCTTCCGCGAAGACCTGGGCGCTGACTCGCTGGACCTGGTAGAACTGGTCATGGCCTTTGAGGAGGAATTCGGAGGGACTATTTCCGACGAGGAGGCCCAGCAGATCAAGACCGTCGGCGACGCCGTCCGCTACATTGAAACCCGCATGGCGGCGTAAGGACGACAGCGCCGCAATCTGCATTTCCTGCCAGCCCTGTAATGTGCCAGGCACTTCCAAAGTGCCTGGCACATTGCGCGCCCCTTTTCCGAGCCGACCAGGAGCCGCTATGCGCCCGCACATCCCGATATGCATCGCCCTCCTTCTGGGCCTGACGGCCGCTCTGATGACGGTGAGCGCCGTCGCCGCGCGGCCGTCTCCCCAACTGGCTATCACCGGGGTAGAGCCCCGAACCATGCTCAGCACGACCGGGGGAACCCTGAGCATCTACGGCAGCGGCTTCACCACCGCAACGGTCGCTCGGCTGGTGGGATACGGCCTGCTGGATACGGCCTTCGTTAACCCCAACGCGCTGCGGGCCGTGGTGCCGCCCGGCGTCCCGCCGGGCGTCTACGCAGTGGAGGTGAGCGAACCGGGCTTCTCGGCCACCCTCCCCTCCGCGCTGACGATTGTCGCGCCCACGGCCATCCCCGCTCCCACCTCCCCCCCGCCTCCCCCTCCCCCAGGCCGCCCCATCCTCACCATCCGCAACTTCTCCGTCCAGCCCGCCCGGGTTTACGCCGGGACCGAGTTCGTCGTGACGATAGAAATCTACAACAACGGCAGTCGCGGGGCCGAGAACACCCTGGCCACCTTCCCCGGCGGGACCTTCGTGCCGGTGGGCCAGGCCGGACATCTCATCGGTTTCATGCACATCAACGCCACCGTGGTGGTCACTCAGACCATGCGGGCGCCGGCCAACCTCTCCTCCGGCACATACAACCTGCCGGTCAACCTCAGCGCCAACGACTTTGAGGGCAACCACTACGAGTACCCGCAGACGGTCTCCGTGGAAGTCGTCGGCGGCGGGGCCGGACGGCCGCACCTGGTGGTGGAGTCGGCCCGGACGGAGCCGGAGGTACTGGGGCCGGGGGACCGGTTTACCCTGACCCTGCAGATTGCCAACCGGGGCGAGCGCACGGCGACGCGCGTCGTCGTGGGGCCGGCGTCCGCCGAACTGGTGGTCCCGGCGGAGGGGAGCGGTATGGCGGCGGCCGACCGCATCGCCCCGGGCCGTTCGGTCACGCTGACCCTCCCGCTGGTCTTGGGGACGGCCAAACAGGGCGGGCGCGTGGGGCTGGACCTGACCCTCTCCTACGGCGACCCGGGCGGCGGCACCTACAGCGACCGTCAGAGCATCGGCCTGGAGGTGAGCACTTCCCTGGCCGACCGCCCGCAACTGCTGATTGCCGCCGTCCAGACCGACCCGCCGGTCGTAGCGCCGGGCGACCTCTTCACCCTGACGCTGGCCGTCCGGAACGTCGGTGGCGGGGATGCTTACCGTCTCCTGCTGACGCTGGGCGGGGAGGGCGGCAAGGAACTGGGCCCCTTCGTCCCCCGCGAGGGCGGCAATGTGCTCTTCGTCCCCCGAATCCCCGCCGGGGAGACCGCGCGGGTGACGGTGCCCATGGTGGTGGACGGCTCGGCGGACGCCAAAGCCTACGGCATCCCGGCCCTCCTGGCCTACGAGGACGCGCGCGGCACGACCCGGAGCGACGTCCAGCGCATCAGCCTGGTCGTCCGGCGACGCCCCATCTTCCGCATCAGTTTCTACCGCCCGGTGGAGGGGGCTATGGTGGGGATGCCCTTCCCGCTGCCGGTGGAAGTCATCAACCTGGGGAAGACGTCGGTCAACGTGACCATGATGGAAGTGACGGGGGAAGGGCTGGAGATTCAGAACGGCTCCCTCTACGTGGGCCCGCTGGACGGGGGGACGGCGGCCTCGCTGGAGGCGACGGCGGTCGCGCAGCGGGCGGGGACGGTGGAGGTGGTGGTCAACGTCCACTACCTGGACGATTTCAACCGCCCGCAGACAGTCAGCCAGACGCTGACGGTGGAGGTGGCCGGGCCGCCGGAGCCCACACCGCAGGAGTCGGCGCCGTCCGCCGAAGGGGCCGGTTTCTGGGAGAAGATTCTGCGCTTCCTGCGGGGGCTACTGGGGCTGGGGAGTTGACGTCTCACTCACCCAAAGACACGGAGAGCACCGAGAAAAATCGCAACTACCTACCCCGAGGGGTGGGATGCCCACCTCCGCCCTTTTTCGGCGCGCTTGCCTCACCCCTCCCCCAGCCCCCATATGCGTTAACTTAAGGGGCTGCGCCAGTTGGGTCGCCGCCTCGGGCGCTGACTGAAGCCAGCCTCTTTGGGCCTTCGGCCGGGTCCCTTCACTTCGTTCGCAACAAGGTCGGCCTTCGCCGACCTCCTGAGAAG
>CALDFY010000380.1 GCA_937942115.1 uncultured Anaerolineae bacterium
CGCCTGCGCCTTGCGCGCCACGTGGGGGGCCTCCACCACCATCAGTTTGGTGACGTCGCTGAGGACCTGTTTCTCCAGAATCCGGTACACTGTGAACCTCCTTGAGGATTGTTGTGTCCTCGTGGTTTCCAGGCCTGCCAGAATGGAAGGATACTCCAAAATGGCCGTTTGGTCAAGTGACACTTTTCTGGATGTTCGGACGCGAGTTGGACATGGGGCTGAAAGAAAATGTTTGTAATTACCTACGCCAGGGGCTAAGAGCCCAATGGCACTACCTTTTTCGGCGCGCTGGCCTCACCCCTCCCCTTCCCCCTCCCCCAAGTGCAGCGAGGGGGGAGGGGGGATAAAGGGGGGTGGGGGCCAATGTGCGCACCATTGGGCGAAAAGCCCCTGGCTCCGATGCGAAGCCCCCTTCGGGGGCTTCCGGATAGCCCGTCAGGGCTTTGGGATCTGAGCCTGCCGCTTCAGCGGCGGGCGAAAGCGGGCATCCCAGCCATCAGGGTAGGTAGTTACCTTCCGCCGCATTCGTTGATCCGCGTCCACTCTTCAACCCAGAAAGGAGGTCAAGCCTTCTATGCCGTCAGACCGCAAGTGGCGCAAGAAGAAGATGGCCAAACACAAGCATCGTAAGTTGCTCAAGAAGACTCGCTGGCAGCGACGGGAAAAGAAATAGCAAGAGGCAGGAAGCAAGAGGCAAGAGGCAGGAAGCAGGAAGGATGGAGCGAATTGCGATTGGCGCCGACCACGCCGGATACGCTCTGAAGGAAGAAATCGTCCGCTTCCTGCAAGCGTCCGGCTACCCGGTGGAAGACGTGGGGACGCACGGCGAGGAATCGGTGGATTACCCCGATTACGCCGTCCAAGTGGCCCGCGCCGTCGCTACGGGCCAGGCCGACCTGGGGATCCTGATCTGCGGGACCGGAATCGGGATGAGCATCGCGGCCAATAAAGTGAAGGGAATCCGGGCCGCCGTCGCCACCGACGGGTATATGGCCCGGATGGCCCGGGAGCACAACGATGCCAACATCCTCTGCCTGGGCGGACGGGTGCTGGGCACCGGCTCGGCGCTGGATATTGTGCGGGCCTTTCTCCAAAGCCGCTTCGCCGGTGGACGCCACGCCGGCCGGGTGAACAAAATCCAGGCCCTGGAATAAGCCACCTCCTGCCAGAGGTCTTCCTGCTGGGAGCGGAGAACATCGCAGGGCGGCTCGCCCTTTTGCGGCGGCGGCCACAGGCCGCCGCCGCAAAGCACCCCATCCATCAGGAGCAGAGATGCGTAAAGGAACCGTGCTTCTGGGCCTGACCCTGATCCTGATCGGACTGTATTCCCTGCTGGGAGCCTTTTATCCCCTACTCCCCGGCCTGGACCGCCTGTGGCCGGTCGCTGTCATCGCAGGGGGGATTACCCTTCTGGTCGCATACCTCCGGACGCCCCAGCGAGAGGTCGCCCGGGTCTTCTGGGGCGTCGCCCTGACGCTGAGCGGCCTCCTGCTCCTGCTGGTCACCCTCACCGACCAGAACTACGCCGCCCTGCAGACCTGGTGGCCGGCCTTCGTCGTCGTTGCCGGGATTGCCTTCCTGGCTCAGTGGATCGCAGACGGATTCCGGGATTGGGGCGTGCTGTTCCTATCCGTTGTCGGCCTCATCTTCGGCGGAGTATCCATCGCCGTCAACCTCCGCCTTTTCGGCCCCAATACCGTACGGGAAATCGGCCGCCTCTGGCCGGCGCTGGTGATCGTCGTCGGCCTGATCCTGGTCCTTCGGGGCACCCTGGGTGGGAAACGGAAAGGAACGTAGCCGGACCCCCGTCGTCGGGATAGACGCCAGCCGCGCCGTCTCCCCCCGGCCCACCGGGACGGAGACGTACTCCCTTCGCCTGATCCAGGCCCTGCTCTCCCTGAACCCGCCCTGGCGCGTCCGCCTCTACTTCCGCCAGACGCCGCCGGAGAATCTTTTCCCCCAGGCCGAACGCCGCGTCATCCCCTTCCCGCGCCTCTGGACCCATATCCGGCTCTCCGGAGAGATGGCTTTCCGTCCGCCGGATGTGCTGTTCGTCCCCGCCCACGTCCTGCCCCCCGTCCATCCCCGCCGCAGCCTGGTGACGGTCCACGACCTGGGCTACCGCTACTTCCCCCAGGCCCACCCCCCCCTTCAGCGGGTCTACCTGGACCTCTCCACCCGCTGGAACGTCCGGGCCGCCGCTCACGTCCTGGCCGACTCGGAGGCCACCCGCAACGACCTGGTCCGCATCTACGGGACTCCTCCGGCGAAGGTGACCGTCGCCTACCCCGGCTACGACGAGTCCCTGGCCCCCGTGCGCGATCCGGCGATTCTGGCCGCTGTCCGGGAGCGGTACGGCATCCCTGGGCCGTATTTTCTGTACCTGGGGACGCTGCAACCCCGTAAGAATCTATCCCGCCTGGTGCTGGCCTTCTCCGATCTCCCCACCCAGGCCACCCTGGTTCTGGCGGGACGGCGGGGCTGGATGACGGACGACCTCTTCGGCCTGATCCGCCGTCTGGGGCTGGAAGGGCGCGTCCTCTGCCCCGGGTACGTCCGTCCGGAGGACCGGGCGCCGTTGCTCAGCGGCGCGCTGGCTTTTGTGTTTCCCTCCCTCCACGAGGGGTTCGGCCTGCCGGTTCTGGAGGCACAGGCCTGTGGGTGCCCCGTCATCTGCTCCAATACCTCCAGTCTGCCGGAGGTCGCCGGGGATGCCGCCCTGCAAGTCCCCCCGAAAGACGTCGTCGCGCTGGCCGACGCGATGGCCCGGCTGGAGGACGATCCGGACCTGCGTCGGGAGTTGGTGGAGCGGGGGTTTGCCAACCTGCGCCGTTTCTCCTGGGAGCGGTGCGCCCGCACCGTCCAGGGGGTGATAGAGAGACTGCTGGAGGAGGGCTGATGCCGGCCCCGGCCCTGCGCATCCTGGGCATCCCGATCCACGACGTCACCCTTCAGGAGGCAGTGGAGGGGGCCGCTGCGTGGATCCGGGAGGGCGGCGCCCACCAGATAGCGACCGTCAACCCGGAGTTCGTGATGGCGGCGCGGCGGGACCCGGCCTTCCGGGAGGTGCTGGAGCGGGCGGACCTCTGCCTGCCCGACGGGGTCGGCATCACCCTGGCGGCCCGCTACCTGGGCCGTCCCCTGCGGGAACGGGTGGCCGGGGTGGATTTGGTGGAGGCGCTGGCGGCCCGGGCGGCTCGGGAGGGGTGGCGGGTCTTCTTCCTGGGTGCGGCCCCCGGCGTGGCGGAGCGGGCGGCTTCCGTCCTGGCGGCCCGCTATCCCGGCCTGACTGTCGCCGGGACCTATGCGGGCAGTCCCCGGCGGGAAGAGGAAGAGGAGATTATCCGGCGGGTGGGGGCGGCCGGCGCGGACGTCCTTCTGGTGGCCTACGGTGCGCCGGCGCAGGACCTGTGGCTGGCCCGCAACCTGGCCCGGACGGGGGCGAAGGTGGGGGTCGGTGTGGGCGGGGCGTTGGACTACATTGCGGGGGTTATCCCCCGCGCGCCGCGCTGGATGCGTCGGGCTGGGCTGGAGTGGCTCTATCGGCTGATCCGCCAGCCCTGGCGCTGGCGGCGCCAGCGGGTGCTCCCCCTCTACGCCCTCCAGGTCCTGCTCTCCCGACTTCCCTGGTACCCGGGTGGTTCTTGACATTTGGGGAATGTCGCCTATAATAGGCGGTGTCCGGATGGTTGGTCGGAAATCGGCGGGGTTTTGGCGCAGAAAACGATTTCCGAACGGGCGTGTTTGGAGGTGGAGGGCCATTGTGGAGTATCTATTCCACATTTTATCCGCTTTCAGCCCCTAATTTGAGGTCTTTGTGGAGCAAATTAACAATTTGAGGGCGGGTTGCAGTGCCCACGATCCGAGTGAGGATACTGAAAGAGCACACTGACAGGCAAGCGCTTGGCTTGAGCGAACGTTGCAGTGCCCACGATCCGAGTGAGGATACTGAAAGTGAGTTCCACGTGCTGCGCAATCCAGTCCCACACCTGCGTTGCAGTGCCCACGATCCGAGTGAGGATACTGAAAGTTGCCGACAACGACTGGCGACGGG
>CALDFY010000381.1 GCA_937942115.1 uncultured Anaerolineae bacterium
GGAAAGCGTCAACGCAGGTTGACGCCTGGCGCAAAGCGTAGGGGCAACCCTTGCGGTTGCCCCCAGGGGAGGCCGATTTCCCATCAGCGCCGACCGAAAGTCAGCCTCCCTGGGCCTCCGGCCGGAGGACGGCCTGCGCTCCTCACCCCTCCCCCGGCCCTTGCCTCACCCTCGGCCCCTCTCCTGACAATAGTCAGGAGAGGGGAGGGGGTGCCGCCGGAGGCGGCGGGGGTGGGGTGAGGAAATGCGCCCCGGGGAGGCCGATTTCCCATCGGCGCAGGGGAGCGCTGACTGAAAGTCAGCCTCCCTGGGCCTCCGGCCAGAGGACGGCCTGCGCCGTCCTTTCGGAAAGCGTCAACGCAGGTTGACGGCCGGCGCAAAGCGTAGGGGCAACCCTCGCGGTTGCCCCCAGGGGAGGCCGATTTCCCATCGGCGCCGACCGAACGGTCAGGAGTCAGGAGAAGAGAGGAGTGCCGCCGCAGGCGGAGGAAAGGAGCGGGGTCTATGGTCACTCACCCGTGGGCAGAGATTCTCCGGGGCTACGCCGAAGCCGACCGGTGGACACGGGCCGAGCGGAGGGAGTGGTTGAGACGCCTGACACCGGAGGAAGCCTGGGAGATTTTTGACACTCTCTACCGCTTCTGGGAACAGACCGGGGAGCGGTCGGGCGGGGACTGGGCCGCGCTGGAGGGGCGGAGGATCCGGGAGACCCTCGCGCTCCGGGAGGCCCTGAACCGCTTTGCCAGGGCGAAAGGCCTCTATGAACCGTCTGATTGAAGCCGCGCTGGAACTCCACGACTTTCTCACCCGGCACGCCATTCCGTATGCCGTCATCGGGGGCGTAGCCGTCCAGGTATGGGGTCAACCGCGCCTGACCCTGGACCTGGACCTGACGGTGCTTATGCCACCCGAAGGTATAGCCGGCTTCGTCCATTTGCTCCTTCAACACTTTCCCTCCCGAGTACCTGACCCTGTGGCGTTTGCGCGCCGGACCCGGGTTCTTCTGATTCGGGCCTCCAACGGCTGCAACGTGGACATCTCCCTGGGAGTGCCGGGGTACGAGGAAGAGGTCATCCAGCGAGCGGTGGACTACGAAGTGGCCCCTGGAAGGACGATTCGCCTGTGCTCGCCGGAGGACCTGATCATCCACAAAGCGGTTGCCGGACGGCCGCAGGACCTGATAGACATCGCGGGCGTCGTGGAACGTCAGGGGAGACAATTGAATGGGGAGTACATCCGCCGCTGGCTGGGCGAGTTCGCAGCGGTACTGGAGATGCCGGAAATCCCGGAGCGATTTGAACGCGCCTGGCGCGAGTTTGATTAGCCGTCAGCAGTCAGTTGTCCGTGGTCAGTGGTCTGTTGTCAATCGTCCGTAGTCAGAAAAAGGAGGTGACCTGTGAACGGACTGATGGAGTGGGGCCTTCAGGTGATCGCCGGGCTCCAGCGGCTCAGTCCCGCGCTGGACTGGCCCTTCCGGGCGTTCACCTTTATGGGTGAGGAGGAGTTCTTCCTTCTGCTGCTGCCGCTGGTCTACTGGTGTCTGGACCGGCGGACGGGGGCGCGGTTGACCGTCGCCTTCCTCCTCTGCGCCTACACCAACGCGGTGGCGAAGACCCTGGCGGCCCTGCCGCGCCCGCCGGAGTACGCGCCGGGGCGGGTGAAGGTGCTCTGGGAGGCCGGCGGCTACGGATTCCCCAGCGGCCACACCCAGAGCGCCGTCGTCGTCTGGGGATACCTGGCCGGAGCGGCTCGCCGCCGCTGGGTCTGGATTCTGGCGGGGGTGATGATGCTCTTCATCCCCCTCTCCCGCGTCTACCTGGGCGTCCACTTCCCCCACGACGTCCTGGGCGGGTACGTCATCGGTGCCGTCCTTCTGCTCCTCTACCTCCGGCTGGAGCCGGGGGTGGAGCGCTGGCTGGAGAAGAAGGGCCTGGCCTGGCAGTTGGGCGTGGCGCTGGCCGTCCCCCTGCTCCTGATGCTCCTCTTCCTCACCGAGGACGGCGTGACCGAAGGGGCGACACTGATGGGGATGGGCGTCGGGTTTGTGCTGGAGCGCCGGTGGGTCCGCTTTGAGTCCGGCGGCCCGGTCTGGCAGCGGGTGGTCCGCTTCCTGCTGGGCATAGTCGTCCTGGTGGGACTCTGGCTGGGGTTGCGGGTCGCCTTCTCCGGCCTGGAGCCGGCCCTGCTCTTCCGCTTCGTCCGCTACGGGCTGGTGGGGCTGTGGGGCGGCCTGGGCGCGCCCTGGGCCTTCCGCCGCCTGCGGCTGGCGTAGACGAAAGAGTTTTTGCGGCGGCTTCGCCGCCGCAAAAACTCACTCCTTTACCCTTAAAGGGGGTGCTGTATGGCTGTCAAAGACGTGGTTGCCGTTGTCCTGGGCGGCGGACGGGGAACCCGCCTCTACCCGCTGACCAAAGCGCGGGCCAAGCCCGCCGTCCCCATCGCCGGAAAGTACCGCCTGATAGATATTTCCATCAGCAACTGCATCAACTCCGGCGTCACGCGCATCTTCGTCCTCACCCAGTTCCTCACCGCGTCCCTCCATCGCCACGTCTACCACACCTACCGGTTTGATGTCTTCTCCGGCGGGTTCGTGGAATTGCTCCCGGCGGAGCAGACGCTGACCAGCGAGGCCTGGTACCAGGGGACGGCCGACGCGGTCCGGCGGCAACTGCACCGCATCGTCCCTCACAACCCAAAGGACGTCCTCATCCTGGCGGGGGATCACCTCTACCGGATGGACTACAGCGAATTCATCGCCTACCACCGACAGGCCCGCGCCGATGTGACCATCGCCGTCCTCCCGGTGAGCCTGCAGGATGCCCCCCGCTTCGGGATTCTCAAGACCAACGGCGAGGGACGGATTGTCGCCTTTGAGGAGAAGCCGAAGGACCCGGCCGTCCTGGAGGGCATGGTCAGCCGCCGGGGGAGTGAGAAGCCCTTCCTGGCCTCTATGGGCATCTACGTTTTCCGGCTGGACGTGCTGACCCGTCTGCTGGAGGAGGTGCCGGGAGACGACTTCGGTCACCACATCATTCCGGCCGCCATCCAGACCACCCGGGTTTACGCCTTCCCGTTTGAGGGATACTGGGAGGACATCGGGACCATCCGCGCGTTCTACGAGGCGAACCTGGCGCTGACGCGGCCGGACCCGCCCTTTGATTTCTACGACCCGCGCTTTCCCATCTACACCCGCTCCCGCTTCCTGCCGGCCTCCCGCATAGACGGCTGTCGGCTGGAGCGGACGGTGGTGGCGGACGGCTGCCGCCTCTACGACGCCGACCTGGAGGAGTGCGTCATCGGGCTGCGGAGCATGATTCGGCCCGGCTCGCGCCTGCGCCAAGTGGTAATGATGGGCGCCGACTTCTACGAGGACGAGGAGCAGCGGGCGGAGAACCGCCGCCTGGGCCGCCCCAACGTCGGCATCGGGCACAACGTCTCCATAGAACGGGCCATCCTGGATAAAAACGTCCGCATCGGCGACGGCGTTATCATCCGCTCCCACCAGGGCGAGCCGGACCGGGACGAGGGCCTGTATGTGGTCCGGGACGGCATCGTCGTCATCCCGGAGGACACCATCATCCCCGAAGGGACGGTGATTTAGCCGGTAGCCGTCGGAGATAGAATGCTCGTAGTCAGCCACGGAGCAAAGCGGAGTGGCGTCCAGAATGTTCGTAGTCAGCCACGGAGCGAAGCGGAGTGGCGTCCAAAATGCTCGTAGTCAGCCACGGAGCGAAGCGGAGTGG
>CALDFY010000382.1 GCA_937942115.1 uncultured Anaerolineae bacterium
TTATACTCTGAACACCAGAGAGGATTGACATGGAATTTGAACTTTCCGAAGAACACCGTATGATTCAACGCATGGTGCGGGAGTTTGCCGAGAAAGAAATCGCTCCCCGCGCCGAGGAGATAGACGAGACCGACCGGTTCCCGGAGGACCTCTTCCGCCGGATGGGAGAACTGGGCATCCTGGGGCTGCCGTTCCCGGAGGAGTACGGCGGCTCCGGCGGCGACTACATCGCCCTGGTCCTGGCCCTGGAGGAAATCGCCCGGGTCTCCGGCACGATGGCGATTATCCTGGACGCCCATACATCCCTCTGCTGCGAGCCCATCTACCTTTTCGGCACCGAGGAGCAGAAACGGAAGTACCTGGTGCCCCTGGCGCGGGGGGAGAAAATCGGCGCTTTCGGCCTGACGGAACCGCAGGCCGGCTCCGACGCCGGGGCCACCCGCACTCGCGCCGTCCGCGAGGGTGACCACTGGGTGGTCAACGGGCAGAAGTGTTTCATCACCAACGGCTCCGTCGCCGATGTGGTGGTGTTCACCGCCAAGACCGACCCCGAGGCGGGCACCCGGGGCATCTCTGCCTTCATCGTGGAGAAGGGGACGCCGGGGTTCCGCCCCGGACGGGACGAGAAGAAGATGGGGCTGAAAGGCTCCGTCACCTCCGAATTGTTTTTTGAGGACTGCCGCATCCCGGCGGAGAATCTGCTGGGGAAGGAAAACGAGGGGTTCAAACAGTTCCTGACCACCCTGGATGCCGGTCGGGTGGCGATTGCCGCGATGGCGCTGGGGCTGGCCCAGGGGGCCTTTGAGCGCTCCGTGGCCTATGCCAAGCAGCGGGTCCAGTTCGGTCAGCCCATCGCCAACTTCCAGGCCATCCAGTGGATGATCGCCGAAATGGCGACGGAGATTGAGGCGGCCCGCCTGATGGTCTACCGGGCCGCCTGGATGCGCACCAAAGGGGTGCGCTTCACCAAAGAGGCCGCCATGGCCAAACTCTTCACCACCGAGATGTCGGAGCGGGTCTGCCGGAAGGCCATCCAGATTCACGGCGGCTACGGCTACATCCGGGAGTACGCGGTGGAGCGGATGTACCGGGACCAGCGCCTGTGCGCTATTGGGGAGGGGACGAACGAAATCCAGCGCCTGGTCATCGCCCGCCATGTGCTGCGCGATTGACAACGTGCCAGGCACTTCCGGGAGTGCCTGGCACGGTAGAGCCAAAGAATGGGGGGAAGCAGAAGTCCGCGCGGCCATGCGGCGTCCGCTGCCGGGGATCACGGCCCAGGTCACCATGGCGCCCCGCCCCCGTCCCTTTCGCCCGCCCGACGGCTCCACGCCCCGCCAGGCCGGGGTGCTGGTTCTGCTCTATCCGGTTGATGGTCATCTCCATCTGATCTTCACCGTCCGCCCGACCAACCTGGACCATCACGCCGGACAGGTCTCCTTTCCGGGCGGCGGCTGGGAAGCGGGGGACATTTCCCTGGCGGAGACCGCGCTGCGGGAGACGCGCGAGGAACTGGGCATCTCCACCGGGGAGATAGAGGTGCTGGGCCCGCTGACCCCCCTCTACGTTCCCCCCAGCCACAACATGGTTCATCCGTTCGTCGCCCTGGCCCCGCGCCGCCCCGCCTTTCAGCCCGACCCGCTGGAGGTGGCGGAACTGCTGGAGGTCCCTCTGGCGGTGTTTCGGAACCCCGCCATCCGGGGGGAGGACCGGATGGAGCGGGATGGGCTGGAGGTGGTGATCCCGTACTACGCCGTGGGCGGCCACAAAATCTGGGGCGCGACGGCCATCATCCTGGCGGAGTTTCTGGCGCTGCTGGAATCGTTGTAGGCGTTCGGGCGGGCGGCGAGGCCGCCCGCCCGAACGCCTATTGTCGCACTGGACAAATTTGCAAAATCGGGTATTATTGGAACGCAAGTTTCATCTTGCGCCATCCATGGAGGCAAAATGGACCCCACACTGGAACTCCTGTGCGCACTCACCGAAGCCCACGGCGTCCCCGGGTACGAACACGAAGTGCGCGCCCTGGTTCGGAGTTATCTGGAGCCGCTGGGCGCTATAGAGCAGGACCGCATCGGCAGCCTCATCTGCCGTCAGGGAGAACAGGGCCCCCGGGTGATGCTGGCCGGTCACATGGACGAAATCGGCTTTATGGTCCACCACATCACCAAAGAGGGATTCCTGAAGTTCGTCCCGCTGGGCGGATGGTGGGATCAGGTCCTGCTGGGCCAGCGGGTCATTGTCAAAACCCACAAGGGCGACATCCCCGGCGTCATCGGCGCCAAGCCGCCCCACCTCTTGCCCCAAGAAGAGCGCAACAAGGTGGTGGAAAAGAAGGACATGTACATTGACATCGGCGCCACCTCCCAGGAGGAGGTGGAGGCCGCCGGGGTACGGTTGGGCGACCCGGTCGTTCCGGCATCGCCCTTTCAGGTGATGGCTGGCGGGAAGGCGTACCTGGGCAAGGCGTTTGACGACCGGGTCGGTGTGGCGCTGATGGTGGACGCCCTGCGCCACTTCGCCCGGGCCCCCCACCCCAATATCCTCTACGGCGTCGCCACGGTGATGGAGGAGGTGGGGACGCGCGGGGCCAAGACCAGCGCCGAGGTCGTCAACCCCGATGTTGCCATCATCCTGGAATCCGACATTTGCGGGGACGTGCCGGGCATCAAGCCCGAGGAGTCGGCGGTGAAACTGGGTGGCGGCCCCACTCTGGTGCTGGTGGACGCGCGGATGATCCCCAACCTCCGCCTGCGCGACCTGGTGATAGAGACGGCGAAGGCACTGGACATCCCTCTCCAGTTCTCCGCCCTGACCGGCGGCGCGACGGACGGCGCGATGATTCACCTCCACGGTACCGGCGTCCCCACCGTTGTCCTGGGCGTCCCGGCCCGCCACATCCACAGCCACTCCGCCATCATCCATCGGGACGACTACGACCGGGCCCTCCGTCTGCTCATCGGTGTCGTGGAACGTCTGGACGCGGAGACCGTCCGGCAACTGACGACCGGCTAACCGCTCCCGGCTACCCACTCCCGGCCAACGGCTATGATGCGCGACCAGCGAATCGGCTCTATCCTGGCTCTGGATTGCGGCACCGTCCTGACCAAGGCGATCCTGCTGGATCAGGTGGAAGGTTCGTTCCATTTCGTTGCCCGGGGCGCGGCGCTGACGACGACGGGTTCCCCGTGGCGGGACGTCGCCCTGGGCATCCAGCATGCCATAGAGCAGGTGGAAGACATCACCGGGAGGGTGCTGCTGGATGATGCCCGCCGCCTGATTATCCCCCAGCGGGGAGGGATCACGGGGGTGGACGCCTGCGTGGCGGTCAGCAGCGCCGCCCCTCCGCTGCGGGTGGTGCTGGCCGGACTTGTCCCCGAACTCAGCCTGTCCGTTGCCCAGCGCGCGGTATCCGGCACCTACGCGCTGGTGGAAGACCTGATTGTCCAGGACCCTCGCCGGAAAATGAGCGAGGAAGAGCAGATTCGCGTCGTGCTGCAGCGCCGGCCGGATGTGCTCTGCGTGGTGGGCGGCACCGACGGCGGGGCAGTGCTGCCGGTCCTGGAATTGGTGGAAACGCTGGCGCTGGCCTGTTCCATGCTGCCCGAGGGGGAACGTCCGCAGATTTTCTTCGCAGGCAACACCGCGCTCCGTCAGAAAGTGGTGGACCTGGTGGGGGGACAGGCCGCCGTCCGTTCGGTGGATAACGTCCTTCCGACTCCTACCCTGGAGAATCCGGTAGGATTGCAGAACGAACTGGAGGGCTTCTATCGCCAGAAACAACTGTCCCAATTGCCGGGTGGCGAAATTCTCTACCGATGGCTGAACGTCCCTCTGATGCCAGTCAGCGAGTCCTTCGCCCGGCACATCCAGTACCTCTGGTACCTGGACGAATCCCCGAAGGGGACGCTGGGGATAGAAGTCGGAGCCGCCAACACTTTGGTGACGGCCGTCTTTGGGGGCGAGCCGGCCGTGACCGTGAAGGCCGGGATGGGCTCCGTATACGGAGTAGAGCGCTTGCTGGAGCAACAGGGCGTGGAAACCCTTTTGCGCTGGATGCCCGTTCCGTTCAAACCCGAACAGGTCCAATCCGTTTTGCACTACCGTGCTCTCTGGCCGTCCAGCGTCCCTCAGGAGGCAGAGGAACTCTGGCTGGAACAGAGCATTGTGCGGGAGGTCATTCGGGAGGCCATCCGGGCCGCGCGCCCCGCATGGCGCCCTGGAAAGGCGCAGCCGTATTCCCAATTAACACCCCTCTTTGATCCCATCCTGGTCGGCGGAGGGGCGCTGGCGGCCGCTCCCCGCCCAGGGCAACTGGCTCTGATGGTCCTGGACGCCGTGGAACCGATCGGGATTTCCACCCTCCTGCTGGACATCCACGGGCTGGCACCGGTCCTGGGTGCAGTGGCCATCCTGAAGCCGCTGGCGGCCGTGGAAGTGGTGGATAACGGTGGCCTGGTCAATCTGGCAACGGTCATTGCTCCGGTCGGCCCGGCCCGGAAAGGGGATGTCATTCTGCGGATCCGGGTCCACTACGAAAAAGGTGGCTCCCTGGACGTGGAGGTTGCGCACGGCTCTCTGGAAGTCCTCCCCCTTCCGGCGGGAGAGGAGGCCGTACTGGAACTCCGTCCGCGCGGCCGGATAGATATTGGACTGGGGCCCGGTCGGGGGGGAAAACGCCGGGTCCGGGGCGGCCTGGTGGGCCTGATTGTGGACGCTCGCGGCCGCCCCCTCCAACTGCCCGCTGACCCGTACGCCCGAATGGCCCAGGTCCAGCAGTGGCTCTGGGACGTGGGAGGATGAGGGACATGCGCTTCTATCTTCCCCAGACCGTCATCTCACCTCTGACCATTGTCCGGAAAGAGCGCCGCCTTCCGGGTCGGGGGGATATTCTGGTGCGCGAGGGAGACCGGGTGGAACCGGTGCAGGTCATCGGGCGGGCGATGGTCCCCGGAGAGTTCCGCATCGTCAACCTATCTCAGATACTGGGCGTGCCCCGTCGGGCCGTCCGCCGGTACCTCAAAGTGAAGCCCGGGCAGGAAGTCCGGCAGGGGGATGTCCTCGCCGCCCGAGGGGGACTGGTCCGGCGGGTCTGTCGGGCGCCCATCACCGGAACGGTGACGGGCATCGGCGGCGGGCGGCTGATCATTGAGGCCTCTTCCCAGGTCGTGGAGGTTCGGGCGGGCTATCCCGGAATCGTGAAGCGGGTGCTGCCGGGGGAAGGGGTGGTGATTCAGGTGGCCGGTGCCCTTATCCAGTGCGCCTGGGGAAATCAACAGGAAGGGTTCGGCGTCCTGCGCCTCCTGGCAGATTCCCGGGAGAAGCCCCTGCGGGTGCGGATGATAGATGCCTCTTGCCGGGGGACGGTCCTGATCGGTGGCATCCTGGCCGATGAGGATGCACTGGACCAGGCCATAGAGATGCAGGTCCGGGGAATCATTGTGGGAGGGGTGGCGCCGGAGTTGCTGGGGAAAGCGGTCCAGGCGCCGTTCCCGATTCTGGCCACCGAAGGGCCGGGAAGCATCCCGATGTCCCCCCGCTGTTTCCAGTTGCTTTCCACGTACAGCGGACGAGAAGCGGTGCTGGATGGGCGCTGTGTGGGGGGGCGCTCTGTCATTCGCCCCGAAATTATCGTCCCCCTCCCGGCGGAACCGGGAACCGGCCCCCTGGAACTGCCTGACATGCCGCTGAGAATCGGGGATGCGGTCCGCATCACCCGACTGCCCTATGCCGGTCGGATCGGCACGGTAACGGCTTTCGTCCATACCGGGCGCCTGACAGCAGGAAGTCACTACCCGGTGGCGAAGGTCAAGGTCCCGGAGGAAGAGACTCCCCTGAATGTGCCGGTCTTCAATCTGGAGGTCATCCGGTCTTGACCATAGACCACAGAGGATAGACCACAGACGACAGGCAACAGACCGCTAACGGCTAACGGCCGCCAACGAACGACTATCAAGGAGTGAAGCATGCTGGAAGATATGGACCTGGAACTGGAGGAGCCGGTAGAAGAGGAGGCCGAGGAGGCCGGTGAGCGACAGAACCGGACCTTCATCATCCTGGTCGCCGCGATGGGGGGCCTGCTCCTGATCGGCATCATCGCCTTCTGTGTCTGGCTGCTCACGGTTGGCCGGGGCGTCATATTCGGCGGCCAGGCCGCCGGTGCTCCGACGGCCACCCCGGAGGAGGCAGTGATGGCGGCGGCGGAGACCGCCACCGCCGAGGCGGCGCTGGCGCTGGCCCAAGCCTCCCCCGAGCCGACGGCGACCCCGACCCCTTCCCCAACGCCGGTCCCGCCTTCGCCGACCCCGCCGCCCACCATTGCCGCGCCCCAGGCGACGCCGACCCCCTGGGTGACGCCCGCTGCGGCGGCCACCAGCCCGCCCGCGGCGCGTGCGGCCTCCCCCACGCCCACCATGACCCCCAGTCCGCCCGCCCAGACCGGCATCGGGGCCTACACCGCGATCATCCTGGCCGCCGGGCTGATCATCCTGCTGGTCATCTCCCGCCGCCTGCGGACGGCCCCCGACCGTTCGTAGTTAGCCACAGACGTTCGTAGTCAGCCACGGAGCGCAGCGGAGTGGCGTTCGTAGTCAGCCCCGCAGCGCAGCGGAGTGGCGTTCGTAGTCAGCCACGCAGCGTAGCGGAGTGGCGTCCAAACGGCACTCCACTTCGTTTCGTGCCTGACTACGAACCGTTCGTAGTCAGCCCCGCAGCGCAGCGGAGTGGCGTCTGACTTCAAGAAAGGAGCATCATGCCTCCCTACCGCCTTTTCGGGTTGGGCCTTCTGTTAGGTGTGCTGGGGGCTCTGGTGGGGATGGCCCTCTCCTGCCCTCCGACCGATGCCTCTCCCCCTCCTCCCGCCGCAGACATCGCCGGGGGAGGAGAGGCTATTTTCCCCGACCCCCGCTGGCTGGGCCTGATCCGCGCCCGGGACGCCTCCGGAATC
>CALDFY010000383.1 GCA_937942115.1 uncultured Anaerolineae bacterium
ATCCCCTTTCTTCACCCCCCCCCTTTCCCCAGAGCGGAGCGATGGGGAGAGGGGGCAAGGGGGGTGAGGGGCAAAGAAGCCCGCCGCCCGCCCAGAACAAGAGGGGCGCGAAAAAACCTACACTTGTGAGTGCCGCCTCCGGCGGCACCCCCTTCCCTCTCCTGACTTTTGTCAGGAGAGGGGCCGGGGGTGAGGCAGGGGCCGGGGGAGGGGTGAGGCCTCTGCCGCCGAAGAATGTCACTGCAAGCGCAGCGAAGCAGCCGCTCACGGCGTGGCCGAAGGCGCTCGCGCCGAGGCGAAGCAGGCGAACGGGAGAGAGGAGGGATAGGGAGGGGTGAGGGCAGAGAGTGTCACCCATTATGAACCATCCCCGGGAGTAGGGTCAAAAACACGGAACACGAAATACGCAACATTTTAAAGGAGGTGTGCTGTGAAAGATGTCGTCATTGTCAGTCCCCTGCGCACGCCGGTGGGTGCCCACGGCGGCGCGCTCCGCAGCCTGCGGGCCCAGGACCTGGCCGCCATCGTCTTCAAGGCGGTGCTGGAGCGGACCGGGATAGACCCGGGCATCCTGGACGAGGTCATCCTGGGCAACATCGGTCAGCCCTCGGATGCGGCGAATATCGCCCGCGTGGCCGCGCTGATGGCCGGAGTCCCCATCCACGTCCCCGCCTTCACTGTCCAGCGCAACTGCGCCTCCGGTATGCAGGCCATCACCTCGGCCTACCAGGCCATCCAGACCGGCGACGGCGAAATCTACCTGGTCGGCGGGACCGAGAGCATGAGCAACATCCCCTACATCCTCAAAGGCGCCCGCTGGGGATACAAACTCCGTCACGCCGAACTGACCGACGCCCTCTGGGAGGGCCTCACCGACCCCATCTGCGGGCAGATTATGGGCCGGACCGCTGAGAATGTGGCCGAAAAGTACAACATCTCCCGCCAGGAACAGGACGAGTACGCCGTCAACTCCCACAAGAAGGCCTTCATGGCCCAGCGGATGGGCAAGTTCAACGACGAGATCGTCCCGGTGGAGGTCACCAAGAAGGTCGCCGGGCAGGAGGTGGCGAAGGAGGTCATCACCCAGGACGAGACCATCAACCCCGGCCTCACCGTCCAGAAGGCGGCCCTCTATCCGACCGTCTTCAAGGAGAACGGCACGGTCACTCCGGCCAACTCCTGTCCCATCTCCGACGGCGCGGCGGCGATGATCGTCTGCACGGCGGAGAAGGCGGCCCAACTGGGCCTCAAGCCCACCGCGCGCATCGTCGCCTACGCATATGCTGCCGTGGACCCGGCCTATATGGGCATCGGGCCAGCGTTCGCAATGCCCAAAGCCCTGAAGAAGGCCGGCCTCAAAATGGAGGATGTTGACGTCATTGAACTGAACGAGGCCTTCGCCGCGCAGGTGCTGGCCGTCGCCAAAGAGATGCAGGCCCAGGGCTACGACTGGGACTGGAGCAAAGTCAACCCCAACGGCGGCGCCATCGCCCTGGGGCACCCCGTGGGCTGCACGGCGGCCAAAGTGGTCGCCACACTCACCAACGAACTGCAGCGCCGCAAGGCCCGCTACGGCATTGACACGATGTGCGTCGGCGGCGGCCAGGGCGGATGCTTGATCGTAGAGCGGATTCCGATGGATTAACGGAATACGCAATACGCAGTACGTGCTCCGTATTCCGTACCTCATCATTGGAAAGGAGGCAGCAATGTACATCTTCAAAGCGGCTGTCGTCGGTGCCGGGACGATGGGCGGCGAAATCGCCCAGGTCATCAGTTTCTCCGGCCTGCCCGTCGTCCTCAAGGATATTGACCAGACTATGCTGGACCGGGGAATGGCCAAGGCCCGCGAAATCTACCAGCGCCGGGTGGATAAGGGCAAGATGAGCGCGGGCGAGATGCAGGCCAAGATGGACCTCATCACCCCCACCCTCACCTACGAGGGCTTTGAGGACGTGGACATCGTCATTGAGGCCGTCCCGGAGCGGATGGACATCAAGAAGCGGGTGTTCCAGGAACTGGATGAGGTCTGCCCGGAGCAGACCATCTTCGCCAGCAACACCTCGGCCCTCTCCATCTCCGAGATGGGCGCGGCCACGAAGCGCCCCCACAAGATGATCGGTATGCACTTCTTCAACCCCGCCAGCGTGATGAAACTGGTGGAGGTCATCCCCGGCCTGGACACCAGCCAGGAGACGGTGGACGACGTGGTGATGTTCGCCGAGAGCCTGCGCAAAATCCCCGTCGTCGTCCAGGAGTGCCCCGGCTTCCTGGTCAACCGTCTGCTGATGCCCTACCTGAACGAGGCGACGAAGGCGCTGGAGGAAGGCGCCGCCACCGCCACCGAGATTGACCGGGCCGTGGTGGAGTGGGGCATGCCGATGGGTCCCTTCACGCTGATGGACATGCTGGGCCTGGACGTCTGCGCGCACGTCGGCCAGTACCTCTACAGCGAGTACGGCGACCGGATGGAGCCGGCCAAACTCTTTGAGAAACTGGTCGCCGCCGGACGCCTGGGCGAGAAGACCGGCGCCGGGTTCTACGACCACCCAGGCGGCGAGTCCGACGTGGTCTACGGAATGATCAAAGAACTCCAGGAATCGGGCGCGGTCCGCACCGGAACGAAGTTCTCGGTGGAGCGGCTGATGTATCCGGTTATCAATGAAGCGGCCCTCTGTGTCCAGGAGCATATCGCCAGCATCAGCGATATTGATATGGCCATGGTCGCCGGGACCGGAATGACCTACGGCGGTGAGCGCATCGGCCCGCTGGCGATCGCCGACAAAATCGGCCTGGACGTGGTGGTCGCCAAACTGGAGGAACTGGCGAAGGAACTGGGCCCCCGCTTCCTGCCCTCCCGTCCCCTGAAACTGCGCGTCCGCGCCGGGCATCTGGGCGTGAAGACGGGGAAAGGATTCCACGAATACGCGTAGCCATGGCCCCCCAACGGAATACGGAGTACGTATTTCGTACTCCGTATTCCGTATTTTCGTGAACCGATATGCTAAGGAGGAACATCATGGGCACCTGGCAGTACATCCGAACCGAAATTGAAGACCGCATCGCCACCGTCACCATTGACCATCCCCCCGTCAACTCCTTCAACCGGCAGGTGGTGACCGAACTGAGCGAGGCCATAGACGAATTGCTGGCGAACGACGAGGTGAAGGCCATCGTCATCACCGGCGGTGGAACCAACGCGTTTGTGGCCGGGGCAGACATTCCGGAGATCAAAGCGTCGCTGGAGCAACCCGGGGAGGACTTCTCATCGGCCCGGGAGTTTCTGGAGAAGGGCCAGCAACTGTTCCTGAAGATTGAACGGGCCACCAAGCCCATCATCGCCGCCATCAATGGCTTTGCACTCGGCGGCGGTCTGGAACTGGCCATGGCCTGCCACATGCGCGTCTGCTCCGACCGGGCCCGCCTGGGCCAGCCGGAGATCAACCTGGGCATCATCCCCGGCTGGGGCGGCACCCAGCGATTGCCCCGCATCGTCGGCAAGGGCAAGGCTATAGAACTGATCCTCACCGGCGATATGATTACGGCTCAGGAGGCTTACCGCCTCAACCTGGTCAACAAAGTCGTCCCGGCGGGCGCCGTCCTCAAGGAAGCGCGCGACCTGGCCCGCAAGATCGTCTCCAAGTCCAAGTTCCCCATCGCCGCCGCGCTGCGGGCCATTGAACAGGGCACGGCGCTGCCCATTGAGGAGGGCCTGCGGGTGGAGGCCGAGCAGTTTGTCGGGCTGGCCGCAACCGAGGACATCCGCGAGGGCATCAACGCCTTCCTGGAGAAGCGGCAACCGCAGTTTAAGGACCGGTAACAAGGAGCAGGTCGCATGACGCAGGGAGCAGGGAGCAGGGAGCGGGTCGCAGCGAGAAGCCAAAAGGGTACGAGGATACGGAAATCTACCAGTTAGCCAAACAACTGGCGGTGGAAATCCACCGGATGACGCTGGAAGAACTGCCCAAAATTGAGATATACGAAGAAGGCAGCCAGATTCGGCGGTCGTCCAAATCGGTGGTGGCAAACTTCGTGGAAGCCTATGGGATGAAGCGTTACCCGGGCGACGTAGTCCGTTTCTTGACGTACTCTCCGGCTTCCTGCGATGAGACCAAATCTCACTTGGAAGTGCTCCACGAGACGGGGTCGCTGACCCCTGAGCGGTTTGAGTACTTCTACAACCAGTACCGCAGACTGGGCGCGATGCTCTACAACTACCGCCAAGCCGTGATCCAGGGCCGCGTGTAGCCCTGTGCCCTGCGCCTTGCGACCTGCGCCTTGCGACCTGCGTCCTTGTATGGGAGGTGACGTATGGACTTCGCCCTGAGCGAAGAACAACGGATGTTCCGCGATATGTTCCGCAACTTCGCCGCCAAGGAGATCGCTCCCCGGGCCGAGGAGATAGACCACGCGGAGACTCTGCCCAAAGAGATGCTCCGCAAGGCGGTGGACCAGGGATTCCTGGGCGCGACGGTCCCAGAGGACTACTTCGGAGCGGCGCTGGATAATGTCAGTTACGCCATTCTGCTGGAGAACCTCGCCACGGCCTGCGCGTCCCTGGCGGTCACTGTGGCGGCCCACGTGAGCCAGGTGGCGATGAGTATCCTGGATTTCGGCACCGACGCCCAGAAAGAGGAATGGCTGCCTGCCCTGGCGGGAGGCGAGGCCATCGGCGCCTTCGCCCTCAGCGAGCCGGACGCCGGGAGCGACATGCTGGGCCTGGAGACGCGCGCCCGCTACGAAGGCGACGAGGTCGTCCTGAACGGCACCAAAACCTGGGTGACCAACGGCGAACTGGCCGGCCTCTTCCTGGTGTTCGCCCAGGGCCCGCAGGGCGTGGACGCCTACCTGATCCCGCGCGACACCCCGGGCCTGACCGTCGGCTACCGCGAGCCGACGCTGGGCCTGCGCTCCGCCTACTTCAACACCGTCTACCTGGAAAGTTGCCGCGTCCCCCTGAGTCACCGCCTGGGCGGGCCGGGAGCGGGCGCGGCGGTCGCCGAGCGGGCCGTGAGCCGGATGGCCGTCGCACTGGCCGCCGTCGGGCTGGGCCTGGCCGAATCCTCGGTGGACGTCGCGGCCCAGTACTCCACGGAGCGGATCCAGTTTGGCGTCCCCATCGGCAAGAAACAGGCGATCCAGAACTACATCGCTAACGCCTATATGGAGACGGAGGCGCTGCGCTACCTGGTCTATCGGACCGCCTGGCTGATGGACCAGGGAGAGGACTTCTCGGTGGACGCGTCGGTCGTCAAAGCGTTCGGCGCCCGCGTGGCCCGCAGCGTCACCAACCGGATGCTCCAGGTGCTGGGCGGCTACGGCTTCATGGAGGACTACCCCATGGCCCGCAAGTACCGGGACGCCCGGGTCCTGGGCATCATCGGCGGCCCGACGGAGGTCCACGACTTCCTTGTCGCGCGGTACATCCTTGCGCAGAAGGACCTGGAAATCGTGCCCCGGCACCAATAAGGAATACGCAATACGGAGTACGGAGGTCCCTATGGATTTCACCTTTTCGCCCGAACACCAGGCCCTGCGCCGAATGATCCGGGAGTTCGCCGAGACCGAAATCGCGCCCGTCGCGGCCGAATTGGACCGGGAGCACAAAATCCCCTTTGAGATTATGCGGAAACTGGGCGAGATCGGCCTGCTGGGCGTCTGCTTTCCCCAGGAGTACGGTGGGATGGGCGCAGGCGAGACCGGCTACTGCATCCTGATGGAGGAACTGGGCCGCGTCTGCGCCAATACCGCCGTCAACGTCGGCGCCCATATCGGCATCGGCGCGATGTGCATCCACCTGGACGGCACCCCGGAGCAGAAGCGCAAGTACCTGACCCCGCTGGCGCGCGGCGAGAAGATCGCCGCTTTCGGCCTCACCGAGTCCAACGCCGGCTCCGACGCCGCCAATGTCCGCACCCGCGCCGTCCGGGAGGGGGATTCCTGGATTCTGGACGGCGGCAAGGTCTACATCACCAACGGCAGCTACGCCGACATCATCACCGTCCTGGCGGTGACCGACCCGGCCCTGGGCGCGCGCGGCGGCATCACCGCCTTTATCGTGGAGACGGACTGGCCCGGCTTTAAGGTGGCCCGGGAAGAGGACAAAATGGGCATTCGCGGCTCCAGCACTGCCGAACTGGTCTTTGAGGAACTGCGGGTTCCCCACGAGAACGTCTTGGGCAAAGTCGGCGAGGGCTTCGTGACCTTCATGAAGTCCCTGGATATGGGCCGGCTGACCCTGGGCGCGGCCTGTCTGGGCGGCGCGCAGCAGGTGCTGGAACAATCCGTCTACTGGGCCAAAACCCGCGTCCAGTTCGGCGAGGCCCTGGCCCACAAACAGTCCGTCCAGTGGATGATCGCCAATATGGCCACCGAGATTGAGGCGCTGCGGAGCCTGGTCTACCGCGTCGCCTGGCTGGTGGATACCGGTCAGCCCTTCACCCAACTGGCCGCGATGTGCAAACTCTACGGCTCCGAGGTCCTCTCCCGCGCCGTGGATATGGCCGTTCAGATTCACGGCGGTCTGGGGATCACGCGGGACTTCCCGCTGGAGCGGGCCTTCCGCGACGCCCGGATCAACGAAATCTTTGAGGGGACCAACGAGATTCAGCGCATCGTCATTGCCAGCAACATCTTCCGCGAGTTCGGCGTGCGGATTCGGCCGTAGACGGTCGCACGGAGCACGGAGCAGGGAGCATGTCGCAGAGGGCAAGGAGGGGTGAGGGGCCGAAAGGGTATGAGGATACGGAAATCTATCAGTTAGCCAAACAACAGACCGGGCGCGACGCTCTACAACTACCGCGAAGCCGCTATCCAGAGCCGCATGTAACCCTGCGACCTGCGACTTGCGACCTGCGACCGGAAACAGGAGGAAAACGATGCGGATAATCGTCATTCTGGGACGGGTTCTGGACCCTCGTGGGATTGTGGTCAACCCGCGAGCGGGCCGCATCTTTGTCAACCGGGAAGAGTACATCCTTCAGCCCGCCGACCGCTGCGCGCTGGAGGCGGCGCTGCGGATCAAAGAGGCCGTGGGGGCCGAGGTGGTCGCCCTGCCGCGCACCCTCCTGCCCGACGATGACGTCCTGCGGCAGGCGCTGGCGACGGGCGCCGACCGGGCCGTCTACATCGCCGGTCAGCCAGCGGCCCTGCCCGACGACGGCCTGATGGCCCGGGTGCTGCTGGCCGCGATAGAGCGGCTGGGCGGCGCCGACCTCATCCTCACCGGCGCAACAACAATGGACACTGGTCAGGGTCAACTGGGACCGCGCCTGGCCGAAGCGCTGGGCTGGCCGCAGATCGTCGGCGCCTGGACTGCTGAGGTGGCCGACGGCCGCGTGCGGGCGGTCCGGCAGGACGGCGGCAGTTTTGTATGGGTGGAGGCGCCCCTTCCGGCGGTGGTCACCTTCGTCCCCGGCGCGCTGAAGCCCCGCTACCCCGACGGACGGCGCCTGATCAACATCTACAAAGGCGTGGGGGAGATTGCGGCCGCCCTGGAGCGCTGGGAGGCGAAGGACCTGGTCGCGCCGGAGGCGCTGACTCCCATGCTGGAGCGGCGCGGGCAGGACTTCCCGCCGGAGCGGGAGCGCGGCGTCCGCCTGAGCGGCACTCCGGAGGAGATGGCCCGGGCTGCCGCCGACGCCCTGCGCGCCCGCCTCCCCCGCTAACTCCCGTTTCCCGTTTCACTCTTCACGGAGGACCCTATGGACGCATCCTTCCTGGATTTACTGATGGCACAGCAGGAAGAAGTCACCGAGGCGGAGGGCGGTGGTGGCATCTGGGTCGTCGCCGACGTGGTGAACGGAGCGGTCGCGCCGGTGACGCTGGAGGCCATTGGCGCGGCCCGCAACCTGGCCGGCGCACTGGGCGCCTACGTCTACGCCGTCCTGCTGGGCGACGGCGTCTCCGACCTGGCCGCCACCCTCTACCAGGCCGGCGCCGACGGCGTCCGCGTGGCCGACCACCCCGCCCTGGCCTCGTTCGCCGTGGAGCCGTATCTGGAGGTGCTGGTGGACCTCTTCCAGGCCGAAGGGCCGGAGGTCATCCTCTTCGGCGCCACCCCCCAGGGCCAGGAACTGGCCCCCCGGGTGGCCCAGCGGCTGGGCGGCGGCCTGATAGAACACGCCACCGCGATGACGCTGGACGAGGCGACCCGCACCGTCCAGGCCGCCGTCCCCATCTACGGGGGCGAGTACTTTGAGATTGTCGCCTGTCCCCAGGCCCGGCCCCAGGTGCTGACGGTGGAGCCGGGGGCCTTCCCGGCGCCGTTTATGGACCCGTACCGCAAAGGGGAGCCGAAGAGCATAGAGGTGGCGCCGGTGGAGCCCCGGGTGCGGGTGCTGGGCCCGGCGGGGGACTTCACCCCGCCGTCGGTGCCGCTGGCACAGGCCCCGGTGATTGTCGCCGCCGGGCGGCAGGCCGGGGACTTTGGGCTGGTAGAGAAGTTGGCCGCTGCGCTGGGCGGCCGCGTGGCCGGAGATCGCGGCGCGCGGGACGCGGGTTGGATCGGCCCTGAACAGATCATAGACGTCCGGGGCGTCACCGTCGCGCCGAAGGTCTACGTCGCGGTGGGGATTCGGGGCGACACCTTCCACAACGCCGCCATAGAGAACTCCCGCTTCATCCTCGCCATCCACCCCGACCCCACCGCCCCTATCTTCCGGGTCGCCGACCTCTGCATAGAGGCGGACCCGAGGGAGGTTCTGCCCGCGCTGCTCCAGGCCCTGGGGGCATAAAGCGTTGGTGCAGGCCAATCGGAGATACCCTCAACGTTTGACGGCGGCAAAGCCGCCGTCAAACGTTTTCTCCGCCTGTTTGTAGTGAGTCACGGAGCGCAGCGGAGTGGCGTTGACGGCACTCCACTTCGTTTCGTGCCTGACTACGAACGGAAGCGGAGTGGCGTTTGTAGTGAGCCACGAAGCGCAGCGGAGTGGCGTTGACGGCACTCCACTTCGTTTCGTGCCTGACTACGAACGGAAGCGGAGTAGCGTTTGTAGTGAGCCACGGAGCGCAGCGGAGTGGCGTTGACGGCACTCCACTTCGTTTCGTGCCTGACTACGAACGGCGAAGGTTGACATCCGGGGCAGTCCGGTGTAAAAAAACATCTGGCGTTAGCCTACCCATCCCCCTGACCCCCTCCCCTCTCCCGAACTTCGTTCGGGAGAGGGGAGGGGGTGGCGGCCCAGCCGCCGGGGGTGGGGTGAGGAAGGCTGAATGACACCATCCGGCAATTCTCTGCTTGCGGAGATGGACGATGACTACCCGACCTGTTGTCTACGTAACCCGCCGTATCCCCGAAACCGGGTTGGCCCCGGTGCGAGAAGCCTGCCAGGTGCGCCTCTGGGAAGAGGAACTCCCGCCCCCCAAGAGCGTGCTCCTGCAGGAAGTGGCCGACTGCGATGGCTTGCTCTGCCTCCTCACCGACCCGATAGACGAGGAGGTGATGGCCGCCGGTACCCGCCTGCGGGTCATCAGCCAGATGGCCGTGGGGGTGGATAACATTGACCTGCGCGCGGCCACCGCCCGGGGCATCCCCGTCGGCCACACCCCGGGCGTCCTGACCGAAGCCACTGCGGATTTCACCTTCGCCCTGCTGATGGCCGCCGCCCGCCGCATCCCCGAAGGGGTGGACTACGTCCGGGCCGGGAAGTGGCGGACGTGGGAGCCGATGGGGCTTCTGGGGGTGGACGTCTGGGGGGCCACGCTGGGCATCGTTGGGCTGGGCCGCATCGGGACGGCGGTGGCCCGTCGGGCGCGCGGCTTCGCCATGCACATCCTCTACTACGACCCCACCCGTCGGCCCGACCTGGAGGCGGAACTGGGGGTGGAGTATGCCGAATTGGATGACCTCCTGGCCCGCTCGGACTTCGTCTCTCTCCACTGCCCGCTGACGCCGGAGACCCACCACCTCATCGGCGAGGCCGCGCTGCGGCGGATGAAGCCGACGGCCATCCTCATCAACGCCGCCCGGGGGCCGGTGGTGGACCCCGACGCGCTGGTGCGGGCCCTCTCTGAGGGTTGGATTCGCGCCGCCGCTCTGGATGTCACCGAACCGGAGCCCATTCCGCCGGACCACCCGCTGGTCTCGCTCCCCAATTGCATCGTCGTGCCCCACATCGCCAGCGCGACGGTCTCCACGCGGGAACGGATGGCGGCGATGGCAGCGGAGAACCTCCTCGCCGGCCTGCGGGGCGAGCGCCTTCCCTATTGTGCCAACCCGGAGGTCTATGCCCGTCCATTGTAGGGGCAGCGCTTGTCCCTGTCCCATATACATCCATTGAAGGCTGGGTTTGGTTGCCCCCTCCCGCCGCCCCGGGCGCCGATGGGAAATCGGCCTCCCCTGGGCGCTCCCGCGCCAGGCAACTACCTACGCCAGGGGCTAAAAGCCCAATGGCACTACCTTTTTCGGCGCGCTGGCCTCACCCCTCCCCCGGCCCCTCCCCTCTCCCAAACTTCGTTTGGGAGAGGGGTGCCTCACCCCTCCCCCGGCCCCTCCCCTCTCCCAAACTTCGTTTGGGAGAGGGGAGGGG
>CALDFY010000384.1 GCA_937942115.1 uncultured Anaerolineae bacterium
CCCGGTCCATACAGAAGCGGTCCAGCAGGGCATGGAAGAGTGCGCCCCGGATGGCCGACCCCTGGTGCTCGTTCAGTTCCAGCGGCGTCCGCACTTCGGTGAGGAACCGGAGACGATGGGCGGTGAAGTGATGCAAAGGGCACCTCCCTATAGAAGGCCGCGACCCGCACAGGGCAGAGGGGGCGGGGGCAACCTTCACAGTGGTCCGATAAGGGGCAGGGTTTCAGCCCTGCCCCTCCACGCGCTCGTACACCGTGAACCCCCGGCCAGACCACACCAGCCGATAGGGCAACACCACATCTACCCGAACCCGCTCGTACCCGACCCGGATCCTCCCGGCGGCGTAGATGTTGGCCTGCTCAAAGGTCAGGTCTGCGCTCCACTCATCCAGCCGCTGGACGTGGCCCAAGGGGAAGGCGGCAGGGCCCGCCCCTCCCCTCGCCCGATCCCAGGCGACCAGAGCGATGAACCCCTCCGGCGGGCGATCCTCCGCCGTCTCCACCCGCTCCGGCGGCGCCAGCAGTTGGAAGAACGACCCGCGCTTGCCCAGGTAGGAGATGTGGGGCAGCAAAGGGGATACCTCCTCCAGATGAGTCGGGTCGCCCCCCAATCCCAGCCCCAGCGGGCCTCCCAGATGGACGTACTCCCGGAAGGCGATAGTCCGCTGCATAGCCCGCCCGGCCTCTTCATCCCGTTCCGGCTTCAGGATTTTGCCGAAGAGACCGGTCACCGCCACCCAGCGGGGCGGTGCGAGGGCCAGATGCAACGCCTTGATGGCTGCAAAGGCCTGCGGACCAGCGGCCACCCCCCGCACCCGGATGGCCGCGTCCAGCAAAGCCATCCGGATAGCGAAGGGGGTCGGCACCAGCAGGCTCTTGCCGCCGGTAGAGGTCGCCTCCCCAGGCTTGAGGGAGAACAGGCCGACCGGCTGATACCACGCGACAACCCAGTGCATCCTACCCTCCCCTCTCGGCAAAGAGGCGATACGGACGGGTCTCTTCTATGATTTGCCGCATGATGGTGGCAAACTGGGCGATGTTGGCGAAGGGGTAGACCTTCAGGAGTTCCCCCTGGGGGTCCAGTGCCTGAGCAACCTGACGGACCTGCTCCTGATAGCCATCGCCCAGGGCACTGATGGTCGGCGCGGGGAGCACCCCGTGGCTGACGGTAATCACCCCGTCAAAAGCGACAATGTGCGGGTTCTGCGTGCCGCGCATAGCGCCGTTGGGCTCAATAAAAGTGTACAGGACGCTCTCCAGGAAGGTCCGGTATCGCCGCAGCCGCTCCCCCTCGTCAACAGCATAGGTCTGGCTGATGTCGTTGAAGCCGATGCGGGCCAGTTCAAAGGTGGCCACAGCGGCATAGATGCCGGAGGAGGCCGGACGATGGAAAATGGGCTGGGTCTGGGCATCCTCCCCCTCGCCGCCCCGCTCCTGGGCGTAGCGGACGTGGAAGTAGGACTCGGTGCGCACCTTATCGGGCAGGCCGACCACCCAGCCAAACTCGGCGACCGACTTGCGGGGGACAGAGCGCGCTCCCCGGGCAATCAATGTGCCTTCGGCATCGTCCAGCGCACAGTGCCGCAACAGCGCGTTCACGGCATCTTCATCTCTGGCCGGCAGACTTCTGATGAATTCGCTATCCCCCAGGATGCGATCGGAGCGAAAAGTCTGGCATCCGGCGCAGAGGGGAAGGCCACGCTCCCGCGCCAGCCGGTAAAAGTGCTCCGCCTGGATGTGTTTGAACATATCGCCGCTGATGGCGTTCACCTTGTGGATGCTCCCGTCGGTATCCACCAGCGTCACCGTACGGGTCATCGTCTGATTGCCCTCGCCCCCTTCGTTGTTGAGCGAGTGCAGTTCCAGCGTCATGCGGCCGGAGATGGAGAGACTGTAGACGGGCTTTTTCTCGGACATTTTCACTCCTCCTGTGATGGTTCGGGTTCCGTAGATGCAGGCTAACAGCCTGCGCTACGGCACGAAAACGGACATTTTCACTCCTCCTGTGATGGTTCGGGTTCCGTAGATGCAGGCTAACAGCCTGCGCTATGGCACGAAAACGGACATTTTCACTCCTCCTGTGATGGTTCGGGTTCCTGCGGCTCACGGGCGTACCCGTAGGCGATCAGCAGATGGGCAACCACCTCGGAGCCGTACTCATCCACCAGGCGCACAATTTCTTCTATGTCGGTGGTGCGCAGGTTGCGGCGCATCTGTTGCCCGGTGTTCTCCAGTTTTTGTGCGTTTTCCTGATTGTAACTCTGCATAAACTCGCTGAGGGCGACGATGAACTCGTCGCGCACGGTGGCCTTGCGCTTCAGTTCGGCCCCCAGGCCGTAGCGCACCTCGTAGAGGGAGTCCAAGCCGCGCGCCTTGCGGCTCTGGGGAACGACGGTGCTGTAGCGGATCGCATAGGCCACGTTCTGAAAGCCCTCGTTTTCCACGATGGGCTGAAGGGGTTTGTTGGTAGCCATCATCAACCTCCTTAACCGACGTGGACTGAAGGTGGGAACCCACCGCTCACCGGCGTTGTACCGCCGGATAATCTCATGACTGTAACCGGCGGCAAACTCAAAGAACGCGTTCCAGTTGTTCCCGGCGACGAAATCCCGGTACAGGCGCAACAGGTTGTAGCCGTCGCTGCGGGCTTCGTCAATCTCCCGGATCACGGCTAAGTGCTCATCTATCACCTCCTTCAAAGTGAGTACTTCGGCCAGCGATGAGGGCGTGCCCGTCCAGCGGGGCAAGTTCAGGAACGAGAGGTTCACCATCGTGTACGCGTTGCGGCTGAGCAGTTTAAACTGAGCAACGTGGAATCCGGCCACGACCTTTTCCGGCGCGGCGAAGGCCGGGTCGGCGTCAAAGTCCACGTTGTCCTGAGCGGCCGCCTCCACATAATCCAGCCAGGCGCGGGTGAACAGGAGCAGGCTGGTGATGTCGGATTTCAGGCTGGTCTCGTCGGAGCGGCGCTCATTCCAGAGATAGCGCCGGAACCGCCCGATGACCTCCCGATGGACGCGCCAGTCCATCCGCAGGGGGGCCAGGACATATGCCTTCCAGTCCCCTGTATCCACCACCCGGCGGGGGATCATACAGGCCCACAGGCCGACCGCTTTGAGGAACTCCTCCAGCCAGGGACGGTCCTTGATGTTGTCCATCCGCAGCGCGTTGGCCTTCGGCTCGTTGAGCCCCTTCCCCTGATGGGGGTTCAGGAGTTGGGAAGCGGTCTCCTGGACCCTCATTCCTTTAGCGGCCTTCCTCCACGCCCGGAGGGCATCCTCATCCCCCTCTGGCGTGGCGAACCCTCGGAGAATGGCCCGGATGTGTTCCACTGTCAGATGGCGGCTTTTCGCCCACTGGCCCACGATGCGGTTGTAGATGTCCATCGCCTGCATCCGCCAATCCCCCAGGAAGGCCACAATTGTCCAATCGTCCAGCGGCTCCAGGTCTCGCAACTGCTGTTCCAGGTCGGTGCCTCGCAGGCCCTCGCCCCGGAGCGCCTTCCGGCTTTCCCAGTACGCGCGCACCCGCTCCCAGGTCTGGTCTACGTCCCGCGCGTCGGTATCGGGGGGGACTTCCCCGGCCTCCGTGCGCCGGTCAGTCAGGAACGGGGCCGGGCTGCGGAAAAAGAGGTCGTCCGGTAACCATTTCGCTTGCACCGGTTCACCGAGGTGGATTTCATAGTGAGAGCCAGCATCGGCGATGGTCAAGCGGGGCTGGGCGAATGCCCCCTTAGCCTGCCCGGCCAGACGGTCCAGAAGAGTCGCCAGGCCGTAGGCCAGAAGGACGTCGGCGTATGTGCCGGTGCGCTTGGGGACGAAATAGGTGTCCTGATACATCATTCCTCCTCCTGTGACAATCCGTCGCACAATCTCAGGGTGCGCACGAGGACGAAATAGAGCATCCAGCCGTCCCACGACGGCGGTGGAGGCAACATGCGATTTTCCAGACGCGGTGCCTCGTTCTCGGCGATCAGCCACTGGGCCCATCCCCGCCAGTCCTCCTCCCCCACGGTGGCCAGCGCCTCGGCAACGGTCTCCTGCGCCTGGGGGTGGAGCCGATAGGCCGCTGCGGCGCTCAGGAAGGGGCTGTGATGGCGGGCGATGGCAGTGACGGCCGCCCGATACAGGTCGCCGTGATGTTCCCCGTCCAGCGCCTCCCACAGGATGCGGGCAGCAGCGAAGGCCCCCTCGCCTGCGTGAGGGGGGCGCTGAGGGTGAATCTGCCGGGCGAGCCGGCGATGCTCCTCCGTCTCGCTCAACGTGTGGGCCACCAGGAAAGGCGGCCTTTCCCCGCTCACCCGCTCCTGGTAGTTTGCCGCCCACTCCTGCCACTTCTTTTGGAGTTTGCCCACATCGTGCAGGGCCAGCACCAGGCGCACGGCCCTCTCCAGAAGGTCACCCTTGCCAGAGCGGGCCGCCACCCACGCCCAGCGATCCCGAAAGCGCTCCTCAAAGGCCCGCTTCATTGCCCCTACGTGCTGGACGTAGGACTCCAGCGCGTAGGCGTAATCCCTCCGCCGGTCGCCCCGCCGGGGGACTTCGGGGGAGCGATAGCGTCCATCGCCGGGCCCCCCTAAGCGAAAGCCCTGCTCCGCATCGTAGGACACCAGCGCCGGGTGAACGGCAAAGAGGAGCGAACAGGAGATGTCCTTTGCGTCGGTCACGTCCAGCCACCGATAGACCACCGGGGCACGGCTCTCCTCCTCATCCCACCCCTCCCCCTCGTCCTTTCGGGCGACGGGATACCGGAGCGCCCAGGGGAGGCCCTGCGCCTCGGCCTGCTCCCGCAACGTCCTGACCAGCCCCCGGAGAGAGCCGTGCCACAGGGAGAAGCCTTCGTACCGGAAAGGAGGCTCCTCCGTCGGCCCATCGGGAGCGTCGTAGACGATGAGGGTGCGACTATCCACCTCCCGAATCAGTTCCGGCCGGATGGCGGCCTCTCCCCGAACCAACCCATCCTGGATCAATCCCCAGATGCGGCCCTCGTCCTCTCGCATCCCCTGCAGCAGCGCCCGGTCGGCTTCCTGATGGGCCTCGTTGACCACCTCCTGCTCACCGGCGAAATCCAGCACCTGGTCCGAGCGCCGGCACAACACCTCCTCCGTCCGCCGACAGATGGCCTCTTCCTCCTTTGACGAATAGGGAGCGTAATCGGGCCGACCGTCATTGCGCGGCGGCACCGCGTAGACGTAGACTGATCCCTGCTCGCCGGGGTAGCGGGCGCAGCGGCCGGCGCGCTGGATCACGCTGGCCGCCGGGGCCAGTTCGGTATGCAGGGCCTGGCTGGTGATGTCCAATCCGACCTCCACGACTTGGGTGGCGACGATGAGCAAACGGGGGACTTGCCAGCGCTCTCCTTTCTGCCCGTCCTGCGGGCCGCATTCTGCCTGCAAGAACGCTTCTTTGACCTGGCGATGAGGCCGCTCAAAACGGCTGTGGAGGAGCATCACCCATCGGGTATCCTCCGGCGCGTCGGCCATGATGTCCCGCAATTTCTGGACCGCCTGGCCCAGCAGGCAGCGGTGCTCCTCCGGCGCCGTTGTCCGGCGCAGGCGATCGTAGATGGGCAGGAGGTCCGGATGATCCACCGGTACAGGCCGACATCCCTTCTCCACCAGCGTCCGATAGAGGTCCAACGACCGATCTACGGTGTTACACACCGCCAAGGACCGCCGGTCGTGAATCGCCAGCACATCATCGGCCTGCAGGGGCCTGTCCTGCCAGAAGAAGCGACGCGTCTTGCGGGGACGTTTGTCCCCCTCCGTCTCAATCCAGGCCACTTCCTCTGGGGAGACCAGCACCGGCTCGGCGCCCAGCAAGGAAGCAATCTCACACAGCATCGTTCTGGAGAAAGTAGCCGTCATCAGAATATAAGGAACAAAGCGGCCAAAGAGGCGCAGGAGTTGCAACGTCGCCCGCATGGCTTGGGGCGGGAAGAGATGGAATTCGTCAAAGACCAGATAGGAGCCCAGGACCGCCCCCACGTTGAGGTTGGCCCTCCCCTCTGGCAGGCTATACGGCACACCCAGTGCGCTGCTGAGCACCTGATCCAGGGTGGCAAAGACCAGGTCGCCCAGGAACTCCGGGTCTTCGGGACGTTCACCGGTCTGGATGCGCACGTCCAGGCGGCGACCAAACCGCCGCTGGTAGGACTGGGCCAGTCCCCCATATTCCCGTTCAAACTGAGAGGCCAGCACCCGCATCGGGACGGCGTAGAGGCACTGACGGGGGAACCGCTCCGGGGGAAAGTCAAAGAACGCCTCAATGAAGGGGGCCAGGGCGGCCCGTGTCTTGCCGGAGCCGGTCGGAGCCTGGAGAACAACCGGCCGTCCCTCGTGGAGAAGCGCTTTGACCCTTTGCTGGTACGGATACAGCCCCATCCTCAACCTCCGAAGAAATCGTCCAGAGTAGAAGGGCGTGAAGGTTCGGACGGAGGTGCGGAAGCGACGTACCACCCGTACATCTGCGCCAGACGTCGGGCCTCGCCCATCAGCGTCTCCCGTAACTCTTTTGGCTCCAGCACTTCGCAATCGGCGCCCCAGCCACGAATCCAGGGGAGCATCTCCTGAAGTTCGGCCACCCGCGCCCGCCAGAGTAGACTCCCATCCGCCTGCTCCTCCACCCGCTCCGAGCGATGCCAGCGGGTCTCGCGCACCCGCTGAGCCACACGAGGATGGAATTTCAGCACCACCTCCACCGGCTCCTCATCGGTGTACCAGATACCCCAGGCATCGGCCAGCAGGGCATAGGGATCAAAATCCCTGGGAATCTCGTAGGTCTGAGGGAGTTTCTGAATCCGGCGGATGCGCTCTATCTTGAAGGTGCGGATCGCCCCGGGGGGCTCCCGATACCCGATGACGTGAGCCGTCTGACCCACCGGGTATGGCTCTATGAAGTAGGGAGCGAAAACATACTCATATACCCGTCCCGTTTTCTCATGCTGATGCCAGATGCGCACCTTTCTCCGCTCTGACCAGGCCACAGTCAACGTCTCCACCACCTCCAGATAGAGAGGGTCGTCACGACGATCGGTCGGATCATCCATCTCATCCGCCGAACGTTGCAGGTGATGGCAAATCAGCGGCGCCAGCCTTTCCAGCGCCAGGCCGAGTTTCCGGACCGCAGAAGCCGCGTGGGGATTGTAGCGGTCCGTCCGGTTGACCATCATCCGTACAGCCAGAAAGATCGCCATCGCTTCGTGAAGGGTCAGGCGGACGTTGGTCAGATAATGGGCGCGGTCTATGACCAACCGGCCATCCTCGGTCTCGCCAACGCCGTAGTGGAAGGTCAATTCGGGCAGATAGCGGTGAATGGTGGAACGGTGAACCCGGATGCGGCGCGCGAGTTCCGCCTGCGAGAGCCCTTCCGGATGGGCCAGGAGTAGGGATTCTATCTGGGAAAGACGTTCGGCCTTGTTTGTTGCCCTTTCCATATCGCCTCCCAACTTTTGGCCCTATGATACCACAACGATGTTGCAGAGAGCGCAACATGGTTCGGACGGGGAACAAATTTTGCGGCATTTCCCACCCTACATCACCCGTCCTCCTGGGATCGGCGGGCCGCCGGCGTAGACCTCCGTCACCGTCATGCCGCCCACGGGCCGGCCCAGGACACGGCGGACCCCCAGCCAGCGCCCTTTGGCCTGGAAGGAGACGATGTCCAGGGTGAGCAGCGAGGCGGCAACGGGCGTACCGGCTGGGAGACCCGCCAGCCAGTCGGCGGCGAGGCCG
>CALDFY010000385.1 GCA_937942115.1 uncultured Anaerolineae bacterium
GTCTTCCGCCAGTTGCCGGGCCACCACCATCATTTTGCCCAGCAGCGGCGCGTCCTCCGGCTTCGCCTGCGCGACGCCGACGATGTGCCGGTTGGGGACGATGAGGACGTGGACCGGCGCCTGGGGGCGCGCGTCGTGGAAAGCGGTCACTTCATCGTCCTGGTAGATGATGCGGGCCGGGGCCTCCCGGCGGACGATGCGGCAGAAGATGCAGTCGGTCATCTTGTACGCTCCGGAGATTATCGCTCTTTAAGCCGAGTGAGAACCTGGGTGAGGTCATCTATAAAGTGCTTAAATGCTCTATCCTCTTTACCCACTTGATAGAGGTCCATCGCCTCGGCTATCTCCTGGCCGTATTCAGCGCCTCCTAACTGGGGAATGAACCCGGCATTCTCTATAGCCTTGCGTAGTGCATTTTTGTACCAGTCACGATCACATTTATAGCGAGGAAGGGAGACTCCCAAAGGGGTCTCAAGGCCGAACACTTTGGAAATCGCGGATGGGTCGCCGAGATACCAGCGTTCTATATGCGGGTCTGGAATGGCGCAAACAACCTGCCACGCTTTTTCGGGTTGTAAATACCTGAGAATTTCTTTGCGCCGCTCTACATATCTACGGCAATTGGCATCTATGGCGACGACCAGAATATCCCCGGATGTCCTCTCTTCTCTAACAAATTGAGAAAACTCGGCAAGGGCTTTCCCTTTGCCCCCTACGGCGTTCCGTACCTCGTGGACCATTTGCTCGGATGGAATCCCCTGTGCCCCGGCCACACGGGTAACCAGGGCGCGCAGAAACTTTTCGTGGGCAATGTCCTCTAAAAAGTAGAGAACACGAAATCTAACCATAATCTCCTCGCATAATACGGACCCACAGAGGAGGCTCTTCCAAACCTTTCTCAATCATTTGCTTCCGGAATAGAGGACCCAGGGGGGCAAAGGGTTCAAACTGAGTACCCTCCGGCGTCTTCTTACACACGATGAGCATTTGATCTTCAAAGTACTCCGGGAAGAGGGGGGAATGGGTATTCACAATGAGTTGAATGCCCCTCTTCGCCGTCTCTCTCAGAAGGTCGGCGATCAAGCGCAGGCGACGAGGATGAACGCCATTCTCCGGTTCCTCGTACCCAATAAGGGTCACCGGCGATAGCGGGTTTGTGACGGCCAGGAGACCCAAGAGGCGGAGTGTTCCCTCCGAAATGACGCGCGCCGAATACAAAATGCCGTTCTCTACCACATTTAGTTCCACAAAGCCGTCGGGCGTCAGTTGGACATCCAGTCGCTCAATGGCGGGAATCAGGGAACTCAAAGCACGAGAGGTGGCCTCAAATTGTCGCTCGTTTCGGGTGCGCAAAGTGTGGTAAAAGGCCGCCAAATCTTCCCCGAAAGGGCCTAAGCTATCTGTCACTTTGACAGGGGAAGGGGAGCGCATGACCCTGGGTTCAAAATAGTAAAAACGCCAGCGGGCCAGTTCCTCCCGAAACGCCGTGAGATGAGGATAATGGGGTGGATAGAGAGGCTGAGAGATCAATGTATAGTCCAGGCCGATCGGATGTTCTGTCGGTCTAGCCTGTCCCTCCATTCGCAGGCGTAGCCGGTCATCCGCCCGGTAAATAAAGGGCTTGCGCGTATGAGGTTCTTTCTCTTGCCCCCCTGCTGTCAAGGCAACCAACCTCTCCTCCAAAACCCGCAGAACTCCGGATTGGGGGACGGTTTCCACGACCACTCTGTATCGCAAGAACCGTTCCAGTATTCGCCGAGGAGCCCCCGTTTCTTCATACCCTGCCTCCAGACCCCTGCGCAATTCATAAATTCGCCGTTCCACCTCTCTGACAACGAAATCGGAGAGTTCTACATCCACCTCTATGGAGAACTGAGCCTTTTCCTTTTGAAGCAGACCTTTGACACCGGTGGAATCATAATGAAAGGCCTCCAATGAGATCCCCCGATGTCCCTCAAAAGCCTCTCGGATGGTTCGGCTGGTTACCATTCGGCTGAGCAGGGCCAAAGCGTCCAACAGGTTACTTTTTCCGGCGGCATTGGGGCCAAAAATCACCGTCAGCGGCTGCAGGCGAACCTCCACATCCCGCAGTGACTTGTACCCTTCAATTTTTACCCGATGAATCATACCCCTCTACCCCCTTTGCAACACGGATCAACAATGCCAGAAGAGCATCCGCCAGACGAATCACCTCCTCGGCGTCCTCTTCCGTCAGACGGGCGCCGGGGCGGTAGCGGGCCTCGTTTCTCACCTCCAGCGCGCGGTTCAGCCGACGACCCAACTCCGGGTCCGCTTCCCCGGTCTTTGGGTACAGTGCCCCGAACAGGCTCACAATGCCCCCATGAGTGCCGGGTATATCGTCTTGCTTTAGAAGGATGAGTGCCTTCGCCGCCAGTTCCGCTGCATTGTAAGCGGCGTCTATCGCCAGCCGGATTCGCCCGCGCTCCAGTACCTCGCGCGCCGATTCCAGGTACTCCTCCGCCAGGCGCGCCAGGTCTTCCGCCATCATCCGCTTCATTTCCCTTGTATCCATAGAGTAAATCTCCACTCCATAGTGGCTCACATTGTACAGGAAGTAATCCCGGGGCGGGAAGAGGTCATACACTGAGGAAAAGATGATTTCGGTTGGGAGTTGGTGGGCGACCATAAAATCGTAGGCCCGATCCAGGATGGCCCGTTCCACCTTCCGGCCGTCCAGAGTAGCGATCAGGACGTCTATATCGGAATCCGGGCCCGCCGTGCCTTTTGCATGACTTCCGAAGAGGATGATGCGCGCGATTTTATCCCCACCCTCGCCGGAGAGTAGATGTTCGGTGAAACGGCTCAGAAGTTCCCGCAGGTCATCATCCCCCATTCCAGAACCACCGCCTCACACTTCACGTTTCACGTTTCACGCTTCACGCCTCACGCCTCACGTTTCACGCTAATTATACCACCTCTCCCACCAGAAAACCACCCTCCTCCCCCACCAGGCGCGTGCGGGTGATGCGGTTGTGCAGGTCGGCCGGGCAGGCGGTGACCACCTGGAGGTAGTTATCGGTCAGCCCGTGCCAGAGGCCATCCTGCCGACGGCGCTCCCAGAGGACCTCCATCTCCCGGCCCAGGAACTGCCGCCGGTAGCGGGCCGCCAGACGCTCCCCCAGTTCCCGCATCCGGGCCGCCCGCTCCCGCAGGGCCGGCTCGGGGACCCGTCCCTCCATCCGGGCGGCGGGGGTCCCAGGGCGGGGAGAGAAGGGGAAGACGTGCAGCCGGGCAAAGGCCATCCGCTCCACAAAGGCAATGCTCTCGGCGAACTCCGCCTCGTCCTCCCCGGGGAAGCCCACGATGATGTCGGTGGTGATGGCCATCTCCGGGACGGCAGCGCGGATTTGCTCCACCAGGCGGGCGTATTCGGCGGCCGTCATCCGGCGGCCCATCCGGCGGAGCGTCGCTTCGCAGCCCGATTGCAGGGGGAGATGGAGTTGGCGGCAGAGGCGACGGTCGGACCAGAGGGCCAGGAGGGACCCACCCACATCCCAGGGCTCCACCGAGGAGAGGCGCAGACGGGGGAGGTCGGTCCGGGTCAGGACGGCCTGAATCAGGCCCGCCAGTCCGTCTTTCCGCCCCAGGTCCTGGCCGTAGGCGCCGATGTTGACGCCGGTCAGGACGGCCTCCTGGTAGCCCTCCCGGACCCGGGCGGCGATTTCCGCCACCACCTCCTCCGGCGGACGGCTACGGACCGGGCCGCGCAGGATGTGGACGATACAGTAGGTGCAGGCGTTGTTGCAGCCATCCTGGATTTTGATGAAGGCGCGGGTTCGGGCCCTCACCTCCTCCCCCAACCCTCTCCCCCTCTCCCACAAAGGGGGAGAGGGGGAGGGGGGCCGGGGGGTGGGGGTGAGGGGGTGGCCCGAAGGGCCGGGGGTGGGGGTGAGGGCCTCCACCGCCCGCTCTTTCTCCTCGTTGGGGATAACCCATGCCACATTGGGGAAGGAGGCCAGTTCCTCAGGCCGGAGGGTGGCCGCGCAGCCCAGGACGGCGATGCGGGCCTGAGGGTTGGCCCGCGCCAGCGCCCGCAGCAGGTGGCGGGTCTTCCGCTCCGCCTCGGCGGTCACCGCGCAGGTGTTGACGACGCAGATGTCCGCCCGCGCGGGGTCGTCCACCACCCCGTGGCCCATCCCGACCAACCGGCGGGCCAGCGCCTCCAGTTCGCTCTGATTCAGCCGACAGCCCAGACTGTGCAGGTAGAATGTAGCCACAGCATCAACGGTCTTCCGGCCAGGCGATGAGGATAGCAGTGACCGCCGTGCCCTCCGGCAAAGCGTCGGGGCCGGGGGGAACCCGCAGCAGGGCATTGGCACCCCGCATGGAAAGCAGACGGCTGCTGGCCTGGGCGCCCGTTGTCCGGGCCCACCACTCGTCCCCTTCTCGCTCTACCACCGCGCGCACGAACTCCGTCCGCACCGGGTCGGGCCGGACCGGATGCCGCAGCCGGACCGTCGCCTCGGGCCGCCGCAGGCGGGTGTGCCCGGCCATCCGCCGCAGCGCCGGCCGGACGTACAACTCAAAAGAGACCAGCGCGGAGACAGGGTTGCCGGGCAGGGCGAAGCAGGGCTTGCCCCGGACGGTAGCAAAGGTAAAGGGCTTGCCCGGCTTCTGCCGGACCCGGTTGAAATGGACGGTGCCCCGTTCGGCCAGAAGCGGGCCGATGTGGTCCCGGTCCCCCTCGGAGACGCCGCCGGAGGTGATGAGGACGTCGGCCTGAGCCAGGGCCGCCTCCACTTTCTCCCGCAACACCTCGGGCCGGTCGGGGACAATCCCCAGCGACATCGGTATCCCCCCGGCCTCCCGGACCGCCGCCATCAGCGCGTAGCGGTTGCTATCCCGGATTTGGGCCGGACCGGGGGACTCCCAGGGCTCCACCACCTCATCGCCGGTGGAGAGGACAGCCACGCGCGGGGAAGGGTACGCCCACACCTCAAACCGCCCCACCGTCGCCAGCAACCCCACCTCCGCCGGCCCCAACATCGTCCCCTCGGCCAGCACGACCTGCCCGGCGGCCAGGTCGGAGCCGGCCGGACGGACATTCTCGCCGGGGCGGACGGGACGGGTAAAGCGGACAAACTCCCCCTCCACCGCGCTGTCCTCCACCATCACCACGGCGTCGGCGCCGGGGGGGAGGGGAGCACCCGTCATCACCCGGGCGGCGGTGCCCGGGATGACGGCGACAGAGGGCATCTCCCCCGCCCGTCCCTCGGCATCCAGAATCCGCCGCCGGGGCGAATCGTCCTCCGCCACGACGGCCCAGCCGTCCACGGTGGAGGCCGCAAAGGGCGGATAGTCGGTTTCGGCGCGGACGTCCTCCGCCAGCACCCGTCCGGCGGCCTCGTCCAGCGAAAACCGGCGGGGTGGCAGGGGAGAGACTGCGGCCATCACCCGTGCCCACGCCTCCTCCGGCTCTATCATCACTTTACCCATGCTCTTCCTCCAGCAGTCGCCGGGTTGCGGCCACCAGGCCGAAGCAGCCGGTCAGCATCATATCGCCGTAGGGCGCGGCGAAGTGGTAGCCCAGGGGGGCGGCCAGATGGCGTTGCGGGCCGGTCACAGCGACGAAGCGGAAGCCGCCATCGGGGACGTAATCCGGACTGATATAGGCGCCATGGCCGTTATCTCCGTAAACCTCTTCGTCGGTCAACGTGCCGGCACGGAGGCGCTCCACCAGTTGCCGGAGTTTCTCTGTCGTGATCAGGACGGTGTGATGCTCAAAGAGGCCCAGGATACGCCCGGCCCGCAGGAGCACTGCCACGGTGTGCTGATTGCCCACGTTGACGGCGATCAGCCCCTCCTCCTGGTAGGCCACCGCCACCGGGTCCTCCAGGATCCCCCAGAGCGCGGCCGGACCGGTATCCATCAGAACCGCGCCGGGGGCGTCCCGCTGTACCGCCTGCATGCGGGTATAGGGAGCGGGGACCTCCCGGTAGGCCAGCCGAACCATCTCCCCGCCGCTGCGGACGAATTCCCGCCACAGATGGAAGCGGAAGCGGCGATTGGAGCCCTCCAGGCACTCTCCGTGGTCCTGCACCGCTACCGCCACCGTCTCCGGCAGGGAGACGCCAAAGGGGGCCAGCATATTCGCCAATATCTCCAGGTCCACATCCCGTGTCCGCAGGGTGACCAAGCCGGGCAGGTCCGGCGGCTCATCGGTGATGATGTACCCCAGTTGTCGCACCTCTTCCAGGTTGTCCCGCACCGTCAGCGCCGCACGCGGGGTGATGTAGACAGGGTATCCGGCCTGGATGTGCCGTTTCATCGCGCTGACGATGGGCCCGCCGCCCATCAGGTTGCCCGTCAGAAAGAGGGGGCGGCCTTCCTGGGTCGCCTGCCGCACCCGACGGGCCAGCACCGTCGTCCACGACGGCAGGACCAGTTTGACGTTGTTCTCCATCGGCTGCCCGGCCTCCCAGATGAGGATGTCCTGGGTGCCCGCGCCGACGTCTATGGCCAGAATTCGGTTCAATCCCATGGGGTCCTCCATTGCCATCATCCTACGGCAAAAGGGGGATTCTGTCAAGTATGGTGCTCACCTGGGGGGAGGGAACCCTCACAAGTGTGGGTTTTTTGCGCCCCCTTCGTTCTGGGGGGCGGCAGGCTTCTTTGCCCCTCACCCCCCTTACCCCCTCCCCATCGCTCCGCTCTGGGGAGGGGTTTTTGGGCGGGCGGCTTCGCCGCCCGCCCAAAAATCCCCTCGTTCCCCTCCCCTCTCCCGAACTTCGTTCGGGAGAGGGGAGGGGGTAGCGGCGAAGCCGCTGGGGGTGGGGTGAGGTTCACGCCCGGCGCGAAGTGTAGGGGCAACCCTTGCGGTTGC
>CALDFY010000386.1 GCA_937942115.1 uncultured Anaerolineae bacterium
ACGTGTTCTGAGGGCGGCGCAGGCCGCCTTGCGCCGATGGGAAATCGGCCTCCCCCGGGGGCAACCGCAAGGGTTGCCCCTACGCTTCGCGCCGGGCGTCAACCTGCGTTGACGCCCTTCTCAGGAGGTCGGCGAAGGCCGACCTTGTTGCGAACGAAGTGAAGGGACCCGGCCAAAGGCCCAAAGAGGCTGGCTTCAGTCAGCGCCCGAGGCGGCGACCCAACTGGCGCAGCCCCTTAAGTTAACGCATATGCCCCCCTTGCCCCCCTCTCCCCATCGCTCCGCTCTGGGGAAAGGGGGGGTTTTTGGGCGGGCGGCGAAGCCGCCCGCCCAAAAATCCCCCTCCTTTCTCCTCTCCCCTCTCCCGAACTTCGTTCGGGAGAGGGGAGGGGGCAGGGGGAGGGGTGAGGCCTCTGCCGCCGAAAGGCGAGCGGGAGAGGGGAGGGGTAAGGGGTGGGGTGAGGGCCGGAATGGGCATCCCCCGCTCCCCGAAAAACCTAACTTGTCAGGGAGGGGGCAGGGGGTGGGGTGAGGGCAGAACGTCCGCCTGCAAAAGGGTCACCAATTATGAACTGTCCCTCTTGCGCTAATTATAAAATGCTGGCAGAGCGCCAGCAAGCGATGATTTTGGGGCCATCGCTTGGAGTAAGGCACAGAGCGAAGCGAGGTGCCGCTCATCAAATCGCTTGTCGGAAGGCCCAGAGCACAGCGGAGCGCCGTTCATCAAATCACCCCGATGGACCGCCAGCGGGCGATCGTTTCGGGGGCGTAGCCCAGTTCGGCCAGAATGGCGGCGGTGTGTTCGCCGGGAGCCGGGGCCGGGCGGGGTTCGGGGGCCGGGGTGGCGGAGAAGGCCAGCGGGGGAAGCAGTCCCGCCCCGCCCGTCGGCGGAAGTATCCCCAGCGCTCGCACGGGATGCGAATCCAGCGCCTCCGCCAGCGTGTAGACCGGCTCGCAGCAGGCGTCCACCCCGGCCATCACCTCCGCCCACTCCGCCCGGGTGCGGGTGCGGAAGAGCGCCCGCATCTCCTCCCAGGTCGGGTTGCCGGGGACGGCCGGCGCGAACTGCTGATCCCGCCAGTCCTCCCGCCCCACGGCGCGGCAGAACGCGGCCCAGAACTCCGGCTCCAGCGCCGAGAGGGTCACGTATCCGCCGTCGGCGGTCTCGTAGATGTTATAGCAGACGACGCCGCCGGTCAGGTCGCTGGCGCCCCGGGCCATCGGCTGGCCTCCCTGCAGGCGGGAGACCGCGATAGGGAGCAGAGAGAGCGCCCCGCCCAGGAGCGACGCGTCCACCCGCTGCCCCCGACCTGTCCGCTCCCGATCCAGCAGCGCCAGCAGGATGCCCAGGGCGGCCCAGAGCGCGCCGGCCAGGTCCGCCACCGGCGCGCCAGGGATGACCGGCGGCCCCGCGCGCGGCCCGGTCAGGTCCAGCAGCCCCGCCAGCCCGATGTAGTTCAGGTCGTGCCCGGCCCGCTCCCGGTAGGGGCCCCGGGGCCCGTAGCCGCTGAGCGCGCAGTACACCAGCCGAGGGTTCGTTTCTGCCAGACGGTCATACCCCAGGCCCAGCCGCTCCATCACCCCGGGCCGGAAACTCTCCAGGAGCACATCCGCCGTCTCCACCAGCCGCAGGAAGAGGGCGCGGCCCTCTTCGGCCTTGAGGTTCAGCGTCAGGCTCTTCTTGCCCCGGTTGACGGCGTGGAAGAGCACGCTCTGGCCGTCCGGGGCCAGCGGAGGGACGTAGCGGGTCCAGTCGCCGCCCCCTGGCGGCTCCACCCGGATGACCTCCGCGCCGAAGTCGGCCAGGATGAGGGAACAGTACGGCCCGGGCAGGAGACGGGAAAGGTCCAGGACGCGAGATGACGAAAGCGGCACGGGTGCTCCTTGTTTTGTAAATTTTGTAAAACCACAAAGACACGGAGACATAAAGGGAAATGACAGAATGAACCAAATGACCAAATGACTAAATGACCAAATGACCAAATGAACAATGGGCTTCGTGTCTTTGTGTCTTCTGGTTAAAAATCCCTATCGCAGCACCTCCTCCAGCACGGCGATGAGACGGGCATTCTGGGTGGGGGTGCCGATGGTGATGCGCAGGAACTCCGGCAGGCCGTAGATGTCGCAGGGGCGGACGATGATGCCGCGCTCCAGGAGCCGCCGGGCCACCTCTCCCGCCCGAGGCCCCACCCGGACCAGCACGAAGTTGGTATGGCTGGGGATACAGGAGAGCCCCAGTCGCCGGACCCCCCGACAGATGAACTGTTGCCCGTTGATGGTGGCGGCAATCGTCGCCTCCAGAAAGCCGTCGTCCTCCAGCGCGGCGACTCCGGCGGCCTGGGCCAGCCGGTTGACGGCGAAGGGCTCCTTCACCTTCAGCAGCGGCGCCAGGACTTCCGGCTGGGCCACCGCGTAGCCCAACCGGACGCCCGCCAGACCGTAGATTTTGGAGAAGGTGCGGATGGTCAGCACGTTCTCCCGCCCCTCCCGGATGTAGGCCAGGGTGTCCGGGAAGTTGTCGGCGTGGACGAACTCGTAGTACGCCTCATCAAAGACCACCAGGACGTGGTCAGGGACGCGCGCTATGAAGGCCGAGACCTCGTCGGCGGTCACAATGGTGCCGGTCGGGTTGTTGGGGTTGCAGACGAAGATGATTTTGGTCCGGTCGGTGATGGCGGCGGCCATCCCCTCCAGGTCCAGCCGGTAGTCCCGCAGGGGGACCGGCACCAGGCGGGCGCGCATCACGTGGGTGTACGTTTCGTAGAGGGGGAAAGAAGGTTGGCCGACGATGACCTCATCCCCGTCGTCCAGATAGGCCAGGCAGGTCTGGACGATGATGCCGTCGGCGCCGTTGCCCACCGTCACCTGGTCGGGGCGGACGTTCAGGTGGCGGGCCAGGGCGTGGCGCAATTCGTAACTGTCGCCGTCCGGGTAGAGGTTCAGGCGGGGAACTTCCTCCGCCAGGGCCCGCATGGCCCGGGGGGAAGGCCCCATGGGGTTCTCGTTGGAGGCCAGTTTGATAATGTCCGTCAGGCCGTATTCCCGTTTGACCTCCTCTATGGATTTGCCCGGCACGTAGGGCCGGATGTCTGCGAGGCCTCGTTGGGGTTGAACAGGACTCATAAGGCTCCTTTGGGAATGGCTGGGCCCTGCGGGACTTCGGGCGCAGGGCTGCGTGCCCCCAGGGCCTGCAGGCGCTCCATGGCTTCCTGGCTCCGCCATTGCCGCTGCTGGCCCGCTGTCGGGTGGGGGCGAAAGGGGCGACGGGCCGTCTCGGGGGAGAGGTCACCCACCACCGTTATGTTCTCCAGTTCGGCGACGCCCAAGCCCAACCGGCGGCAGTAGTGGAGATACCCGACATCGTCGGGATTGAAACCCATCAGGGAAGCCGTCAGCGCGTCTACGGCCAGAGGGTCGGTCCCCGCCAGCGCGATCCGCCAGGGGACCGGGTCGCCGTGGCCCGGGCCGGCCCCCTCCATCCCCTCCCACCCGTCTATGACCGCCAGGTGGGGCCAGACGGCGCGCGCGGCCAGGGCCAGGTTGATGTTGATGACGGGAATGCCCTGATGCATGGCCATCTTGTGGGAGCCGGCGGGGGAAAGAAGCCGCTTCGCCAGTTGGGCAGGCGGCGTCTGTTTCAGCCAGGTCGGAAGGCGCCGGCCCATCCGGTAGAGCGGAGCCGTCCCTTCCCGGACCGCCCCCGGGTTCACCAGCGCGCCCATCACCATGTTTTTGATGGAAAGGGTCACCAGAACGGTGTCGTGGGTCTTGGGCGGGCAGACGGAAATCCGGTAGTCGGATTCCACGACCGTCCGGGCGACCTGAAGGGTCAGCGGGCGCCAGTGGCGGTCGTAGACGGTCACCGGGACGGTCTCGTCGCCGTTCAGGTCCATCAGGACGACGTCGTACTCATCGGGCAGGGAAAGGTAGCCGTAGTTGGCGAAGGCTTCCCAGGTATCCCGCAGGGCCGTTCCCTCCGCGACGATGATGGGGCCGTCATACCGGGCGCGCAGAAACTCCAGGACGGCCCGGACGGCGTCCACGTGGGTGGCAGCCAGTTGCCGGTCCGGGACGACGAAGTTCGGTTTGACCAGCACCTGGCGGACGGTGCGCAGGTCCACCTGGTCGGCGATGAACTCCAGGGCCGCCGCGACCGTCTCCCGCCGACTGTCTCTTCGGGTCAGGGCGATGACTGGTTCCCCACCTCTCCCCCTGACCTCCTCCCCTCTCCCGAACTTTGTTCGGGAGGGGGGAGGGGGTGGCGGCACAGCTGCCGGGGGTGGGGTGAGGCGCCGGCCCGTTCTTCGGGACAGAAAGAGGGATGCCAGGAAGATGGCGGTGCAGACCAGGACCATCGCCGGGCCGGAGGGGATGTTCAGGTAATACGACGCGTAGAGGCCGGCCACTGCGGAGAATGTGCCGAAAAGAGCCGCCAGGCCCATCATCGGCCCGACCCTCCGGACCAGCAGATAGGCGGTGGCGGGCGGCGTGACCAGCATTGCCACCACCAGCGCCACCCCGACCACCTGGAGGGCCGCTACCACCGTGATGGCCAGCAGAAGCAGCAGGAGGTAACGGAGAAGCGAAGTGGGCAGGCGCAGGACGGTCGCCAGGACCGGGTCAAAGGCCACCAGCACCAGTTCCTTGTGAAAGGCGACCGTCAGCAACAGCACCCCGCCGCTCAGGATGACCGTCACTATCAGGTCGGCGGGAGAAACGCCCAGGACGTTGCCGAACAGGAAATGGGTGAGGTCTACGGTGTAGGTGCGCACGGTGCTGAGCAGGACGATGCCCAGGGCGAAGGCGCCGGAGAAGACGATGCCGATGGCGGTATCTTCCCGGACGCGGTTCTGGAGGTAGCCGATGGCGGCGGCGGCCAGAAGGCCAGCCGCCAGCGCGCCCGCGCTCAGCGGCCAGCGGGCCAGGTAGGCCACCGCCACGCCGGGCAGGATGGCGTGGGCCAGCGCGTCGCCGAAGAACGCCATGCCTCTCAGCACCACGTAGGTCCCCAGCACCGCGCAGACCGCCCCGACCAGCATGGCCGCCCCAAGCCCCCGGAGCATAAACGGGTACGTCAGCGGCCCGATGAGCCAATCCAGCATCTCCGTCCTCCCGAACAGTGTCCTTCGCCCAGCACCAGGATTCCCCGTTCATCCTCCCAGAGGGTCATTTGTCCGCCGTATGCCCGCTGGAGGGCGTCCGGGCGGAGGGCCTCGGCGGGTGGGCCATAGGCGACCACTTCGCCATTGAGCAGGAGCACCCGGTCCGCCCACTCGGCGGCCATCTGAAGGTCATGGGTGGCCAGGAGGACGGTGACCTGGCGTTCCCGGAGGCGGTCCAGAAGGTGGAGGATGGCCTCTTCGCTGGCCACGTCCACTCCGGTAAAGGGTTCATCCATCAGCAAGAGGGGGGCTTCCTGGGCCAGCGCGCGGGCGATAAAGGCGCGCTGGACCTGCCCGCCGGAGAGTTCCCCCAGGGGACGGTGGATCAGTTCCGCCAGCCCGACCTGGTCCAGCGCCCAGCGCACGGCCTCCCGGTCCCGGCGGGACGGTCGCCGCAGCCACCCGATGTGGCGGACCCGCCCCATCATCACCACGTCGCCCACTGTCACCGGAAAAGCGAGGTCCACATCCTCCCGCTGGGGAACATAGCCAATGGAAGCCGGTTCCCACCGGTGGGAGCCGCAACCGAAGACTTCCACCCGTCCGGATTCCAGGGGGAGCAGGCCGACGATGGCCTTGAAGAGGGTGGACTTTCCGGCGCCGTTGGGCCCCACCACGGCCACCCGTTCGCCGCCCAGGACGGTGAAAGTCGCGTCCCGCAGGGCGACCCGCCCATTGTAGGCGACGGTGACGTGTTCTACTCTGAGTGCTTCGCAGCGGTCGGCCATGTTGTCTTCTGCCCGCCATTATAACGCGGAGGTGGGAAGATGCAAACCAGAGTTTTGCGGCGGCCGAAGCCGCCGCAAAACGTCTACCCTATATGAATTCCCGAAACACCCAGTTCCCCAGCAATCGCCCGCGCGGGGTCAAGCGCGCCGTCTGCCCGTCCCACTCCAGGAGGCCCTGTCCGGCCAGGCGGGACACCTCCGCGCCAAAGACCTCCATCAGCCCTATGCCGAAGCGGGCGCGGAAACGGGCATCGCTCACGCCCTCCACCAGCCGCAACCCCATCATCATCGTCTCCCCCATTTCCAGCCGCCGGGGGATCTCCTCCACCTCCTCTGCCACCGCCTCGCCCGCTGCCTGTCGGCGGATGTACTCCTCCGGATGGCGGACGTTCGTCCACCGCCGCCCTCCCCACCAGGACGCCGCCCCCGCTCCCAATCCCAGATATGGCTCATTGTACCAGTAGGTCAGGTTGTGGCGGCAGAAGTGACGCTCGGAGCGGGCCCAGTTGGAGAGTTCGTAGTGGATGTACCCGGCTCGCGCCAGCCGGGCTTCGGCCCACTCATACATCTCCGCCGCCGCGTCGTCATCCGGCGGAGGGAGTGCCCCGCGCGCCACCTGCTCCTGAAGGGGCGTCCCTTCCTCCAGCGTCAGCGCGTAGAGGGAAAGATGGTCGGGGGAAAGGGAGATCGCGGCCTTCAGCGTCTCCTGCCAGCCCGCAAGAGACTGGCCGGGCAGGCCGTAGATGAGGTCCAGGTTGACGTTCTCCAGCCCCGCCGCCCGCGCCGCCTCCACTGCCGCCACCGCCTCTTCCCAGGTGTGCCGTCGCCCCAGCAGACGGAGTTCATCCGGATGGACGGATTGCACTCCCAGACTGAGCCGGTTAACCCCCAGTTCCCGCACCGTCCGCAGGTACGCCCGGTCCACCGTCCCCGGGTTGGCCTCCAGGGTGACCTCCGCATCCGGGGCGAGGAGAAAACGTCCCCTGAGGCGTTCCAGAATTCGGGCCAGGGTGTCCGGGGGGAGCAGGGAGGGCGTCCCGCCGCCGAAGTAGACGGTATGGGCCGGGACGGACGGGGCGGCCCGGATTTCGGCACCGAGCGCCTCCTCGTAGGCCGGGATGAGGGCTTCCAGTCCGGCGTAGGTATTAAACGCGCAGTACGTACAGCGGCTCCGGCAGAAGGGAATATGGACGTAGAGGGCGACCCTTTCCCGCTTCACGTTTCACGTTTCAC
>CALDFY010000387.1 GCA_937942115.1 uncultured Anaerolineae bacterium
CCCCCATATGCGTTAACTTAAGGGGCTGCGCCAGTTGGGTCGCCGCCTCGGGCGCTGACTGAAGCCAGCCTCTTTGGGCCTTCGGCCGGGTCCCTTCACTTCGTTCGCAACAAGGTCGGCCTTCGCCGACCTCCCGAGAGGGGCGTCAACGCAGGTTGACGCCCGGCGCGCAGCGTCCAGGGAGGCCGATTTCCAATCGGCGCCCGAGGCGGCGGGAAGCGGAGAGCCGAAGCCAGCCTTAAGTTAACGCCGATGGGGGCTGGGGGTGGGGGATGCGGCGGCCTTCGGCCGCCGCAAAACCCCTCCTATCTCCCCTCCCCTCTCCCAAACGAAGTTTGGGAGAGGGGAGGGGCCAGGGGAGGGGTGAGGCACCCCTCTCCCAAACGAAGTTTGGGAGAAGGGAGGGGCCGGGGGAGGGGTGGGGCCAGCGCGCCGAAAAAGTTAGGGCCATTGGGCTTTTAGCCCCCGACGTAGTAGTTACCCTGTTTTTTATGAGGAAAGAACCTATGCCAGAAATCACCGTCGCAACCGTGCAGATGCAACCGGTTCTCGGCCAGATGGAGGAGAACCTGGCCAAGATGGGGGAATTCATCCGCCGTATCGCCACCGAACAGGCGGTAGACCTCATCGTCTTCCCGGAACTGGTGACGACCGGCTACGAGGTGGGGCCGCACTTCCCGCAGATGGCCCAGCGGGTACCCGGCCCGGCCGTCAACCTGATCGGCCAGCGCGCTGCCGACTACGGCGTCCATGTCGCCTTTGGGATGGTGACCAAGGAGCGGGTGGAGAGCATCCTCTACAACTCCGCTGTGCTCATCGGGCCGGACGGCGATGTCGTCGGCCAGTACAACAAAATCCACCTGCGGGGTGAGGAACGGATGGCCTTCCGCCCCGGCTACCGTCTGATGCCCTTTGAGACCGATTTCGGCGTGGTCGGGCTGATGGTCGGGTGGGACCTGGCCTTCCCGGAAGTGGCCCGCAGCCTGGTCCTGGATGGGGCCGAACTGCTGGTGGTGCTGGCGAACTGGGAGGCGCCCCGCCAGGATGAGTGGCAGACGTACCTGAAGGCGCGCGCCTATGAAAACGCGGTCTTCGTGGCGGCGGCCAACCGGATTGGGGAGGAGCCCTCCTATACGTTTTTCGGCCAGAGCGCCATCATTGGCCCGACCGGCCGCATCCACGGGATGATGGACGAGCCGGTAGAGGGGTATGTGGTGGCCCGGCTGGACCTGAACGAGGTCCGGCGCCAGCGGGAGGAGACCCAGATTCTCCAGTGCCGCCAGCCAATGGCGTACCGGGCCATCGTGCGCAAGTATTAAAGCAACATGCCGATGAGTTACCGCTGGCTCATTGTCCTGGCTCTGCTGGCCCTGCTGGTCGGATGCTCTTCTCCGGCCCCCGCCCCGGCGGAGACGGCGGTCCCCGTCCAGACCATCGTCAACATCGGCTCCGACACAATGGTGAACCTGGCGCTGGCCTGGGCGGAGGCCTACATGCAGGAGCATCCGGAAGTGCGTATCTCCGTCACCGGCGGAGGGTCGGGGACGGGCATCGCCGCGCTCATCAACGGCACCGCCCACATCGCCAACGCGTCCCGGGCCATGAAGCCGGAGGAGGTGGAGACGGCCCGGGCCAACGGCATCAACCCGGTGGAATTCGCCGTTGCGCTGGACGCCATCGCCGTCGTCGTCCACCCCTCCAACCCGGTGGACCATCTCACCCTTCAGCAGATTTCGGACATCTACACTGGAAAAATTACCAACTGGAAGGAGGTGGGCGGCGAAGACCGACCCATTGTCCTCCTCTCCCGGGAGTCCAACTCCGGGACTTATGTCTATTTTCTGGAACACGTCGTCCGGCTGGGGAACCCGAAGAGCGACCTGCTCTTCTCCCCGGACACATTGTTGATGCCCTCGTCGGAGGGCATCAGCACTGAAGTCCGGCAGAACCCCAACGCCATCGGCTACGACGGCCTGGGGTACGTGACGCCGGACCAGAAGGTGATAGCGGTGGGGCGGGACCCCGGCGGCCCCTTCGTTCTGCCGTCCGTAGAGACGGTCAACGACGGCACCTATCCGGTCTCCCGCCCGCTGTATATGTACACCGCTGGGGAGCCGACGGGGGTGGTCAAGGCGTATCTGGACTGGATTCTGACGGAGGGGCAGGCGATTGTGCCGACCCTGGGGTTTGTGCCGCTGAGGGGCGCTGTGCCTCACCCCTCCCCCTGACCCCCTCTCCTTCCTGATGGAGGTCAGGAGGGGGAAGGGGGTGCCGCCGCAGGCGGCGGGGGTGGGGTGAGACCGAATCGTCACACAGGAGGGACGATGACGCGCAGACAGTGGATGATCATTATCCTGCTGGGGTTGGCGGACTGCCTGGTGCTGGGGGGGATGCTTGCGGCTGTCATCTGGACTCCTCGCCTGGCGGCCCAGCGTCAGGGGGCCAGGGTTTCGCCCACGCCGTCGCCGACGGCCACATCCATCCTGCCGCCGACCTTTACGCCGACGCCCACGTTCACTCCCGCGCCCACTCCCACCCCCCGTCCCACGCAACCCCCGCCGACTCCCCGGCCCTCGCCCACGCCGTTCCCGACCCTCACGCCCACCCCCATCCCGCCTCCCGAACTGGTCAACGGTACCTTTGACCAGATCACCCTCTACGAAATCCCGGGCTGGGTGGTGGATCCCGTCGTCAACTGGAGTCCGGGGGAACCGTATGACCCGAATAACTCCTACGCCCATCCCAAATTCAAGTACGCCGATGACCCGCGCCGCTTCATCACCGGCAACACCCTCCAGATTGAATCCACCGACCAGTACGCCAAATTCCAGTTGACGTTTTATCAGACCGTCAACGTGCCTGCTGGGACCCAGGTGCAGTTTGAGATCAAAGCCAAAGGCTACGCCGACGAAGGCGGTATCCAAGTACGGGCCGGAATTGACCCAGCGGGCCGGTCGTCCTGCGAGGGGGCGCGCTGGAGCGAGACCCGGTCCATTAACCAGAACGACGACCTGGTCGTGCTGCGCTCCCCCCGGGTGCGGGTGGGGTCTGAAGGACGGGTCACCGTCTGCGTCTACGCCCGGCCGGATTGGGCCGTCGCCCACAAGGCGGCCTTCTTTGACGACGCCCGACTGCTGGTGTTTCCGTAACATCTTTCCCAACCAGGAGGTCTGTATGTCCAACCACCGATTCCTGCGCTTCCCCGACGGCTTCATCTGGGGCACCGCGACCTCGGCCTACCAGATAGAGGGGGCCTGGAACGAGGACGGCAAGGGGCCGTCCATCTGGGATACGTTCTGCCACGAGCATCCGGAGAAAATCTACCACGGCCACAACGGCGACGTCGCCGCCGACCACTACCACCGGTGGGAGGAGGACGTCCGGATGATGGCCGAACTGGGCCTGAAGGCGTACCGATTCTCCGTTTCGTGGCCGCGCGTCCTGCCCGAAGGGACCGGGCGGGTCAACCCCGCCGGTCTGGATTTCTACGACCGGCTGGTGGACGCGCTGGTGGCCCGGGGGATTGAGCCGGTGGTCACCCTCTTCCACTGGGACCTGCCCCAGGCGCTGCAGGACCGGGGCGGCTGGCCCAATCGGGACATTGTCCACTATTTCGCCGAATACGCCGGTGTGCTGGCGAAGCGATTAGGCGACCGGGTGAACTGGTGGATCACCCACAACGAGCCGTTCGTGATGGCGATGCTGGGCCACTTCTTCGGGGACTTCGCGCCCGGCATCCAGGACTTCGCCGCCGCGACCCGGGCCGCCCATCACCTTCTGCTCTCCCACGGCTACGCGGTGGAGGCACTGCGCGCCGCCGCCGGACGCCCCATTCGCGTCGGCATCACTCTGAACCTCAGCCCCGTCCATCCCGCCACCGACTCGGAGGCGGACCGGCAGGCCGCGCAGCGGATGGACGGCATCCTGAACCGGATGTTCCTGGACCCCCTCTTCTTCGGGCGGTATCCGGAGGACATCCGGGCGCTCCTGGGGTCCCTGGTGCCGGAGGTCTCGCCGGAGGATGCCCGCTATCTCACGGCCCCGATGGACTTCCTGGGGGTCAACTACTACTCCCGCGTGGTGGCCCGCTACGACCCCTCTTTCCCGATGGTGGAACTGGCCCAGGTCCAGCCGGAGGGGAGCGAGTACTCCCAGATGTGGGAAATCTACCCGCCGGGGATGTATGAACTGCTGATGCGGGTCTGGAATGACTACCGGCCTCCGGTCATCCTGGTCACCGAGAACGGCATCCCGGTGCCGGACGGGGTGGATTTGGACGGTCGGGTGCGGGATGAGCGGCGCATCCGCTACCTGCGGGACCACATCGCCCAGGTCCACCGGGCCATCAGCGACGGCGCGCCGGTCCGGGGGTACTTCGTCTGGTCGCTCCTGGATAACTTTGAATGGGCCCACGGCTACCGGATGCGCTTCGGTCTGGTCTACGTGGACTACGACACCCAGAAGCGGTACATCAAGGATAGTGGTCGCTGGTATGCAGAGGTGATTCGGGAGAACGGGGTCTGGGTGGATTAATCTTGCGCCACCACCGCCAGCAGGCCCAGCAGCAGCCCCACCAGCAGGTGGACGTTGTTGACGTAGAGGTTGTCAAAGAGGTGGTGGACGGTCAGATGGGTCCAGGCCCCCAGCAGGCCCACCGCCACGCCCCGGGCCAGGCCGCTGGCGCGGCGGGTCGCCTGCCACGTCTGCCAGAAGACCCATCCCCAGAGGAACAGGTAGACTCCCAGGCCCGGCAGGCCCATCTCCGCCAGGACGTTCAGGTAGATGTTGTGGGCATGCCCCAGAGCAAGGGGCCAGTTGATGAGGGCAAATTCCGGGTAGGCCGGTTCGTATCCCCCGATGCCGACCCCGGTCCAGAAGTGGGCGCGCCCCATCTCCAGTGCGCTCTGCCAGTGGGCCAGCCGTTCTACGACCGCGAAGTTGGCGTCGTTGATGCCTACGCCGCGCACGTCCTGAAACCGCAGGTCGGCGATGAAATCGGTCAGCCGGGCGACGATGCGCTGGGGGAGCCAGCCGGCCGTATACAAAGCCAGGAACAGGAAGGCCAATCCGGCGGCCAGCGCCAATCCCCGGCGGGCTTTCCGGGGGAGGGCCAGGGCCATCACGGCCAGCGCGGCGGCGAAGCCGATCCAGGCCCCCCGGCTCCATGAGGCTACCAGTGCGCCGCCCATCAGCACGCTTCCGCCCAGCAGGACGACCCCACGGGCCGGGCACTTTCCGGAGTGCCCGGCCCATTCCACCACGCTGACCCCCAGGACCCCCACCATCAGCGCCAGCGTCATCCCGATCATCCCGGCGTAGGGATTGGGCTGCTCAAAAGTGCCGAAGGCGCGGTAAAAAGGGGTGCCGGGGATGAGGAAAGGCTCCGGCGCCTTGCCCCAGAGGGTGGACTGGTAGAGGCCGACCCCAGCCTGGAAGGCGCCGACCGCCAGGATGCCGGCCAGCAGAGCAGGGAGCGAGCGGTGGGTGGCCCGTTCGGCCACCAGCCAGAGAATCAGCCCGACTTCCGCCCATTTGACCAGTTCTGGCGCGCCACTGTTCAGGAAGGGGCCCCGGGCGTTCCACAGGGAAAAGGTCGCCACTCCCAGGAAGGCCATCACAGGCAGGAAGAGAGGGAAGGCGGGATGTTTTCGCCCGACCGGTAGGGTGAGGTGACGGCGAAGCAGGCCGCGTGCGATATGGGCTCCCAGAGCCAGGGCGATGAAAAAGTGGCCTATCTGGGCCGGTACCTGGGGGACGGCTCTCTGCAGATAAGCGCGCAGGAGGCCCAGGAAGGCACCCGCCACCACCCCCACCAGCGGCTCTGCGACCGTCCCTGCCGCCAGCGCGGCCAGGCCCAGAAGCCCCACTGCCGTCGGCAGGGAGAGCCGCGCCAGAAGCCAGCCGGCCGCCAGGGCCAGCAGCAGCCCGGTGCTTTCCAGAAGCGGTTTTGTCGGCCGGGCAGTTACCGGCTCTCCAGAATCTGCCGCCACAGGAACCACCCTCCCTTTCGTTCCCCCGGCCCCCGGGGCGCGCGGTCGTAGTAGAGGTCAAAAACTTCCCCCTCCGCCGTGCGGACGCGGTAGTAATCCCGCCCCACGCCCCAGGTGCCGCGCCGTTCAGCGGCCTTCGCCCGGTACGAACCCCGCTCCTTCACGTAGAAGGCCAGGCTCTTGCCGCGCAGGTGGTAATCGTGCCACTCCTGCAGGACCGCCACCACCCGGTACGTCCGCCCCTCCCAGACGAATCCATCCGGCGGGCCGGGCCGCTTCTCCAGCGGGGGCGGACGGTCGTAGATGATCTCTATGGGGGCACCGATAAAACGGGTCGGAAGGTCGGAATCCATAGATTATTTTGCCACGAATTGCACGAATGGGCACGAAAAATTAGTGAAAATTTGGTACTACCTATCCTGATGGCTGGGATGCCCACTTCCGCCCGCCGCTGAAGCGGCAGGCTCAGATACCAAAGTCCTGTCGGGCTATCCGGAAGCCCCTGAAAGGGGCCTCGCATCTGAGCCAGGGGCTTTTCGCCCAAATGGTGCGAACATTTGCCCCCACCCCCCTTTATCCCCCCTGACACAAGTGTAGGTTTTTCGGGGAGCGGGGGATGCCCATTCCGGCCCTCACCCCACCCCTTACCCCCATAGGCGTTAACTTA
>CALDFY010000388.1 GCA_937942115.1 uncultured Anaerolineae bacterium
CTGCCAGAGGTGTATGGCTCTCTCCAGGTCGGCCAGATGGCCGGTGGCCTCAAAACGGCGAATCAAGGGGATGGCGGCGTCGCTCATGGCGGCCAGTTGGAAGCGTTCCTCGGTACGGGCAAAGTCGGGGTGGTTGAGCACCCGCTCCCAGGCGGCCACGGCCTGGTCCAATGCGCCGGGATCGCCGGTTTGTTCGTAGCGGGCCAGGCCTTCCTGCGCTTCCTCCAGGTCGGCCTGAAACTCGGCGGGAATGGGGAGGCCCTCACCCCCGGGGGAGGTGGCCTGGCGGGCCATCTCCAGCGCCTGCTCCGGGGTCAGGCCCAGGGCGGCGGCCTGCTCCAGCGCCTCTGGCGGGAGGAGTTTTTCGGCAAAGGCGCGCTCCACTCCCACCTCGCGGCAGCGGCGCAGCAAGGTGTGGTGTTCCTCCAGGATGCGGACGGCGTCCTCATCGCCCTGGCTGCGGGCGGCCTGGAAGAGCCCCTCCAGCAGGACATCGGCCTCCTCGCTCAGGAGTTCGGGGTGGGTCTCCACGACGCGGCGGGATTCGTTCCAGGTGGGGGCCTGGATGAACTCCTGGAGGAGCCGGAGCAGCGGCATCACCTTGGCGGCCCGGCGGGCGGCTTCCTCCAGTTGGCGGTAGGCCTCGGGGTCCTCCCGGCGCAGGCGTTCCACCTCGGCGGCGGCCTGTTCGGCCATCTGGCGCAGGGCGGCCTCGGGGTCGTCGGCCAGGGTCAGGGGGAGCAGTTCCCGCGGCACGATCTGCATCTGCTCTATCCACTCATCTCGCCAGGCGTCGCCCAGCCGCTCGCGCAGCCAGGCCAGCAGGCCGGCGGCGTGCTGGCGGTCCTCCTCGGCGGTGGTCTGTTGGGCGGGGGAGAAGAGGACCTCACCCCTCCCCCGGCGGCTGCGCCGCCACCCCCTCCCCTCTCCTGACCAAAGGTCAGGAGAGGGGAGGGGGCCAGGGGGTGGGGTGAGGTAAATCAGCAACGGCGCGTCTACCTGCCCCTCGTGCCCACAATGGGGGCAGGTCACGGCGTGGAGGGTGCCGGCGCGGATGCGCTGCACCAGGTCGGGCCGCGCGGCGGCATCCACGATCAGCCAGACCTCGGCGGCGAAGGCCTGCCCACAGCGGGGGCAGGTCAGGGAGGCGGATTGGCCGAGCGAATGGTCCATCTTCCGATTCCTTTCGTCATACACCGGCCAGCACGAAGCCGGCCCAGAAGTAGGGGTTGGCGTAGGGATATTCTACTCCGCTTTCCAGGGAGAGCAATTGTCGCCAGATAGGAGAATCCCATCCGGGGTTGCGGCGGCGCACGGCATCCACCAGCGGATGGTGAAGCGCCTCCACGGCCGGGAGGGTCCGCAGCCACTGTTGGGCGTCGCGCAGGGCCTCGGCCGGTGGGCGGGGGGGAATGCCCGCGCGCGGGTCGCCCAGGTGGTACTGGTAAAAGCGGTGGACCAGGAGCGCGGTGGAGAGTTCCGCCACAGGCCACAGGGAGGCCAGGACGGCCGGCGCGCCGGCGACCAGGAAGGCGGAGAACAGCCCCTCAAACTCTTGCGCCGGGTCCCGGACCGGGGTGATGCCGGTCTCGCAGGCGCTGAGGACGGCCAGCCGCGTTGCGCGCAGGTCCAGCCAGATGGAGACCCAGAAGAGCGGCAATGGCTCGCGTTTGGCCAGGCGCAACGCCGAGAAGGAGGGATTCCACCACTCGTAGCGGGCGTGACCGGCAAAGTGCCAGTAGCGGCCCAGGCGGGCGGTGCGGATGACGTTGTCCATCGTTGCTTCCTCGCCGGTCAGGGCGAAGGTGACCCGGCCATGGGCGGCAAAGAGGTCGCGCAGCAGGTCCGCTTCCACGTCGGCAGCGGCCAGGTCGCCAGCAGGGTTGGCGATCAGCATCAGGGTGTTTTCCTGCGGCTCCTGCTCCTGCAACTGGCGGAGGGAGTGGGCATAGAGCCGCAGGCTGGGGGCCATAGCCACCGCCGGCGCGTCCACCCCATCGGCCAGGCCGAGGGTCAGGGGCAGGGTGTGGAGGTCGGCGTCGGGCACCAGGACGACCCGCTCCACGCCGAGTTCCCGCAGGGCGGGCAGGAGCGGCTGCCACAGCCGCGCCCGCAGTCCGGCGGCTATGTCGTCCAGCAAGTGCTGCCAGAGGGTCAGCCGCTGAGGGTCTTCCAGGTCAAACAGGGTCTTCTCCGGCTCGGGAACAGAGATTTCGCGTTCCTTGAGCCAGCGGCAGATGCGTTCCATTTCGTCTGCCCGTCTCTTCTCTGAGATGAGGGTGCGCAGAGCCACCTGCCAGCCTATCTGGAAAGAGGTGGCCCGTTCAATCATCCAGCGCAACGTCAGACGGTGCATGTCCGGTGTCACTGAGATGGCCCGATCAGGACTCCGGGTCAATTGACGCTGGACCTCTTCCCGCGCCCGGGCCAGCGGTTCGGGCAGGTCGTAGAGCAGGCGGTCCACCTCGGCGCGGCAGAGGCCGGGCAGGTTCACGGTGCGCACGCCGGAGGGGTGGAGGAGGACAGCAGTGCCGGTCTGCCGGCCGGTGAACAGGGCCACCACGGCGGTGGTCGGGTCGCGGGCGATCTCGTTCCAGTCCAGCGGGGGCAGAGTGACCTGGAGGTCAAAGCCGGGCAGGTACTGCCGCACCTGGCGGATGATCTTCTCCAGTTCGGCCTCGGCCTCGGCCAGCGCCTGGCGCATCTGCTGTTGCTCCCGCGCCCTGGCCTGAGCCAACAGCCGCTTGTGCTCCTCTTCGCTCCTGGCCTTGCTCAATGCCTCCACTCCGAGCCACACCTCATCAATCAACCCGGCGCCCCAGGACGGCCCGCCGTAGACGAAGTCGCGCAGGAAGTGCACAGTCCAGCGGGTCTCCTCTGTCAGCCACATGTCCCAGCCCGGCTCACCGTAGACGCGGTTTCGCAAGACCTGTACCGTCTGGAGGGTTTGTGTGAAGCGCTTGTGCAACGCTTCCGGCACGGCGGAAGGGAGCGCCTCCCGCTGGGAGAGGCGCCGCAGCAGCAAGCGCGCTCGCCCCGGCTCCAGTATCTCCAGCGCATACAGCGGCTGGCCCAAGCGCAGAGCGATCTCGGCGACCATGCGGTAAACGTCCTGGTGCATAGCGGCATACCTGCGCTCCCAGGCCTCCACCCAGCCGAGGGCCGCGCGCTCCTGTTGCTGTAGGGCGATGGCGGCCTTCAAGTGCGTCAATCCCTGCGGCAGGTCGCCACGGCGGAGGTGCAGGTCACCGATAGTGGCGTGGGCGCTGATCTGCAACGGCCGGTTGCCGGTCTGTTCGGCAAGTTGATAGGCCTGCTCCAGTTCGGCCAACGCCTCTTCGGTCCGGCCCAGTTCGGCCAGCACCTGTCCCCGATAGAGGTGGGTGCGGGCCCGGCCGCCGAGGTCAGCCATCTCGTGCAGGACCTCCGACGCCTCCCGGTACAGGTCTATCGCTTCTTCCAGACGACTGACCCGGTGCAGTGCTCTCGCACGGGCGCCGAGGGCTTGGGTGATCTGGTATGGCTCGCCGACGGCGCGGGCCAGGGCCAGCGCCTGCTCTGAGAAGGAGAGAGCGGCTTCCGTGTCGCCGGTCTGGAGGTGGAGATCAGCCAGGTTGCCCAGGGCGGCGATCTCCAGCCCTTCCGCCCCAACTATGCGGGCCAATCCTAACGCGCGCTCGTAGCAACGGCGGGCTTCCTCA
>CALDFY010000389.1 GCA_937942115.1 uncultured Anaerolineae bacterium
TCCTGCATTTCTATCGCATTTCTAACTCTCCTCTTGCGCGATTCTAACGCACCTGTGGCATGATAGGGGCGCAATTGGGGAGCACCATCCGCTCCCGAATCCCTGAGGGCAAAGGAGGTGATGAGCCATGTTGATGCGATGGGAACCGTTCCGGGAGTTGGTCAGCCTGCGCGAGGCGATGGATCGGCTGTTTGAGGAGTCCTTCGTGCGCCCCTGGGGGGCCCTCACCCGCTGGACCGAGGGCCCGGCGGTGGATATGTACGAGACGGATGACGCCGTGGTGGTGAAGGCCGCCCTTCCGGGGGTGAAGCCGGAGGACGTGGAGATCAGCGTCACCGGCGATACGATCACCCTGCGGGGCGAGGTCAAGCGGGAGGAGAAGGTCCGGGAGGAGAATTACGTCCGACGGGAGCGCTACTATGGCTCCTTCTGCCGCTCCCTGCTCCTGCCCACCCGGGTCGTCGCCGATGACGCCGAGGCCGTCTTTGAGAACGGGGTGCTCACCCTGACGCTGCCGAAGGCTCAGGAGGTCAAGCCGAAGACCATCAAGGTCAAGGCCAAAAAGTAAACGGGAATCGGACCGGCGCCTTAGAGGCGCCGGTCTCTCCAATTCGTTGGGGAGGAGGTGCACAATGGCATTCTTTGCTCCGTTTCGGGAAATGATGAGTCTGCGAGAAGCGATGGACCGTCTGTTTGAGGAATCGTTTGTCCGCCCGTGGAGCACGTGGCGGCGGGGCACGCCGGAGGAGCCGCTGCGGCTGGCGGTGGATGTCTACACCACCCCCGATGAGATTGTCGTGGTTGCCTCGGTGCCGGGCCTGCTGCCCGAAGAGGTGGACATCTCCATCCAGGGGGACACGCTGACCATTCGGGGGGAACTGCGACCGCCGCTGGACAACGTGGAGTATCTCTTCCAGGAGCGGCCTTACGGTCCCTTCGCCCGCTCCCTGGTGCTGAACGTGCCGGTGGACGTGGAGAAAGCGGAGGCGACCTTTGAGAACGGCGTGCTCACCCTCACGCTGCCCAAGGCGGAAGAGATTAGGCCCAAGACGATTAAGGTCAAGACGAAATAGCGCGGAAAGCGCGAATGACATCAGGAGGTGCCAGGCGCTTCTGAAATGCCTGGCACCTCTTTTTTTATTCCTCTCTGACCTCAAACTCGCCCTCAAGGACGGAGGGCTCCTCCGCTGTCCACTCGCTGATTTTCGCCCCCAGGGCCCGCAGGTGTTCCCGAACCACCTCGGCCGGTGCCAGTTCAATAAAGAGTTTCAAGCCGAGAAGGACGATGGCGATGTCATCCAGTTGGCCCAGGCCCAGACCCAGGTCAGGCAGAATGTCTATGGGGGAGAGGACGTAGATGAGCGCGGCCGGGGGGATCAGTTTCAGCCCCCAGGGCACCCGACGGTCTTTGAACAAGCGCCAGGCCAGGCGGAATTGCCGGACCAATTCTTTCGCCCAGGAGATGAACACGTTGGTCTCCTCTGGAGAGGCTAAGGGGTGCTCTTGGGGTGCAGCAGGTAAATGGGAACGGTTCATTCAACACCTCCCGAACTCAAATTGCTGCAGCACTACCGGACCTGCAGATATACCACCCGGTCGCCGAATATGTCGGCGTACACCAGGACCAGTCCGGTTTCTTCTTTTGCCACTTCAAAAACGAGGTCTCCGGAAACGGTCTCTCCAGCGGATACCTCCCCGCTTTCCAGCAGATGGGGCAGACCCGTCACCAGCCACTTCGGCCGGTGCACAGCGACGGGGCTGACCAGCAGAAAGTCCATTGCGGGGATGAAGGTACAGGTATCCTTTTCCTCCAACCGGCAGGTGAGGGAAACGGTGACCAGCATCATCTCGTTGCCCGGCCCCGGCCGGGGATTGAGAAGGCTACCTTCTGCCACGATGTCATCCGCCGGACGGACGGTGCCCGTTACCCGAATCTCCAGGTCGTCGGCCAGAACCGCTGTGCCCGGCGGGGCCGGGTGGTCCAGAGATGATCCGGCGGAGCCGGGGGAGAAGGCGAAAGGTTTCTGATACGTCAGGATAGCCGTAACCGTCGCCCCCAGGCAGAGGCCGCATCCGAATATCACCAGGGCGGCACCGGCGAACAGGGCGATCTTCACAATCAGCGATCGGGATTCCTGGGATGAGATCATCGTTTCCGGAACCTCGCCGTGATCTCCGCGCGCCCTTCCAGCATCAGGCCGAGCCGCAGAACGCCGGGGGCCGGGGAGACCCAGGGACGCCGTTCGCCGTCCACCCGGACCTCCACCACCTCCCACGGCTCCGGCGCGGTCAGCCAGACCTCGCCGAATTGCTGGCCGGCCTTCTCCAGCGCGAGGTGCAGAAGACGGTGCGTCTCGTCCCAGCGGCAGTCTACCACTTCCACCGCCCCCTGGCAGACGTGGAAGGTGGTGGTCAGCAGGTCAGGCCGGTCGGAGACGGGCTTGAAGAGCAGGACGGCGGTCTCGTGGGGCTGGTGACGGCGCAGGAGTACCGCCTCGTCCGTCACCCCCAGGTAGCGGCGGCGCCAATAGTGGAAGACGTGGTAGCGGCCCGGAGGCAGGCCCAGGTCGGCCAGACGGACGGTGGTCTCCACCGTGTGGTCTTCCCAGTTGATAGCGCCTGCTACCCACCAGCGGCCCCAGTCCCGTTCCACCGAAAGCAGGAGCAGGCGAGGCAGTTCATGCTCAAAGAGGTCCAGCGGTCGGGCGGAGACGCCCGTGGGCGGGAGTGCCTGCCGGAGATACTTGAGCCGCCCCGGACGGATGAGGGCCAGGTTATCCGAGTTGAGGGTGAGGCCCCCCAGCAGGGCGATGACAGCGGTCAGGGTGCGCATCTCGTTGAGGACCAGGTCCAGGTCGGGGCCCCGCTGGCGGACCAAGAGGCAATCCGGGTCGTTGAGCCAGAGGCGGTTGTGGAACGGCGCGCGGGTGATGCTGTTGCGGAGCGCGTTCTCGGTGGAGGCGGCGGAGAGGTCGTAGCGGAAGATGGGGTGCCAGTTGGGGTCCACGTCGGTGCCGATGCGCATACCGTCCACCAGGCCGATGCAGGGACCCAGCGGCGCGCCGCAGCCCAGGAGGAAGGCGTCGTCGCCAATGCCGGCGCGGACCGCCTCCACGCCCCGCCGCAGGGCCTGCGCGCGGGTGGCGGTGGGGTCGTACCGGCGGCCCGGCCGCGCGGCGGCGAAGAGGAAGTCTATCTTGAAGAACGTCGCGCCCCAATCCCGACGCATCCGCCGGAAGGTCTCCTCCAGCCAGGCCAGTACCTCCGGATGGGTACAGTCCAGGGCATAGCAGGGCACGCCCCAGTGGACCCAGCCGATGACGGGCTCGCCGTTCTCGTCCCGCAGGACCCAATCGGGATGGGCGGCGAAGAGTTGGGAGGTTGCGGCGGCGCCGAAGGGCGCGGTCCAGATGCCCAGCCGGTGCCCGGCCGCGCGGACGGCTTCGGCGACCGGCTCCATTCCCTCCGGGAATTTGTCCGGGTGGATGGAGAACCAGTCGCCGATGGCGGTCTGGTAGCCGTCGTCCAGGAGGATGATGTCCAGGGGGAGGTGGTGGTCGGCGATGGCGCGGAGGTTATCCAGGACATCGTCGGCGGTGTTCTCGCCGTAGAAGTAGTACCAGGTGCACCAGCCGGCCTCACCCCTCCCCCTGCCGAAGGCGGCGGGGGTGGGGTGAGGAACCCGCGCCCCCATTTCCCGGCCGATGGCCTCCGCCCACGCCTCCAGCAGCCGCAGCGGGTCCGGCCCGGCCTCCACCCAGAGGACCTCCGTCCGCAGAGAAGCGCCAGGGGGTAGAAGGATGCCGTCCAGATGGCAGCGCGCGGTCAGTTCGGAGCCGTCGGCGCGCAGGCGGATTTCCGCCAGTTGGTCCTTCGCAGTCACAAAGCCCAGGAGAAGGGCGGTGGCGGGGGGGGCGAAGAGGACGGTGACCCACTCGGAGGAGACCAGGCCGTCGTAATCGGGCTCCCAGTGGGGCTGGTGGGCGGCGCGGTACTCCGGTGTGCCGGGGTCGGCGTAGATGGTGCCCTCCAGGTGGCGGGCGAAGGTGGGGCTCCAGGACTGCCAGCCGTTCTGGTAGGCGCGCCAGGTCGCCGGCGGGGCCCCCAGGTCGGGGGCGGGGGTGCTCAGGACGTCCGCCGTCTCCAGATAGAGGGGGGCCTCGCCGGAGGCCGTCAGTTCCAGCCAGAACCGGTAGCCGTTGGAGGTGGGCTCCTGCCGCCAGATGGCCTCCAGGCCGGGGGCCGAGAAGGGCCGGCCGGTTTCGGTCAGACGGAGGATGTATGAGGTCTCGCCGAGGCGGTAGCGGACGGCGGCAGTAATGTCCCGGAAGGTCGGGCCGTGGGGCCAGGAGAGAATCGGGGGAGAATCGGTTTTCATCGCAGCAACCCTTTTACTGGCTACCTGACACTTTTGGGATGGGACGCGGAAGAACGCGGATGGGCGCGGATTTTTTAAGAAAATGCAGGGCAGAAGGGAGATTTTTCCGCTTCTGAACGAAATCGGTGGACACTTTTGGAAGGCATCTAGCCACCTGACACTTTTGAAGGTAGAGGGGTTGCTGGCTCGCTGGCTTCGGTTAAAATATGGTCCCAAATCCATTACAGGGAGCATAGCGATGCCGGCCACTCGTCTGTATCAACTCTTGTCGACACGGATGGCGCA
>CALDFY010000390.1 GCA_937942115.1 uncultured Anaerolineae bacterium
TCGCCGCCGCCCCAAAATCCCCCCACACTCCCCCTTCCCTCTCCTGACCCTTTGGTCAGGAGAGGGGAGGGGGTGCCGCCGAAGGCGGCGGGGGAGGGGTGAGGACCCCCCTGGCCGCAGGCCAAGAGGAGAGGGGGGATCAAGGGGGGTGAGGGGCACAGTTCGGCCATTGCGAAAGAGTCGGATTACTGGGAATACCATAGCGGGCAATAAAACAGACGTGTGTAATTTTTGTCAACAATCCCCTCCGTGCCATCGGAGTACTTGACCCAAATCCGGTATCGCTCCAGGGCTCTGACTTCCAGCGGGACAGACATCGTTCACCTCTTCTTTTTCCGACGCGGGCCTGGGGTCTGCGGGGGGCGGGTGGCGACGAGGGGCACCCGACCGGCCTCCTCGTCCTGCCGCAGGTGGCAGTTCTTGTACTTTTTCCCGCTCCCGCACCAGCAGGGGTCGTTGCGGCCCAGTTTGCGCGCGCCAGGCGGCGGGATCGCCGGAGCCCGGCCCGCCGATGGGGCCGGAGAGGCCGCCGGACGCGCAGGTGGAGAGCCAGAGGGAGCACCCGCCGGGGCGGGGCGCAGAGGGCGCGGGCCGCCCGCCGGACGGGGCGCCGGGGCCGGCGCGGGCGCGGCAGGGGTTGGAATGCCGGGCCGGACAGCGCGCAGCGGCTGCGCGCGCCGGGACGGCGGCATCATCTGCGGCACCAGGAAAATCGTCCGCGCCACCTGGGATTGAATCCGGCCCAAGAGCATCTGGTACATCTCATGGGCCTCTTTCTTGTAGGCCACCAGCGGGTTCTGCTGCCCGTAGGCCCGCAGGCCGATCCCCTCCTGAAGGACCGCCAGATCGGTCAGGTGACGGACCCAGAGGGTATCTACCGCGCTCAGGATGACCTGCCGGTCCCGGAAAACCCGCACCGCATCCAGGAAAGCGGCCTCTATTTTCTCCTTCATCGGGTCGGGCAGGTGGCGGAAGGGAAGGGCCGCCGTCTCCTCGTCCGGCTCCGCCCCTATGGCTTCCACCACCCGCCGGTAGATGAGACGCCGCAGGGGGTCGTTGCCGGCCCGCAGCATGGCCAGCGTGACGTCCTGCTGGACCATGTCCCGATAGACCTGGTAGCCCAGGTTGCGGTTCAGGTCGTCGTACGTCCGCTCGGCCAGCGCGGTCAGTTCCTCCAGAATCTCGTCCCGGGAGAGTCCGGCCCAGCGGGGGTCCGGCTTCTCCGACAGCGGCAGGAAGGCGCGCAGTTCGCCGTGCAGTCCTTTCAGGTCCCATTCCTCCGGGTCCGGGCCCGGACAGTGGAGAAGCAGGAGGCCCTCTATCTCCTCCCGCACCATGCGCAGGACCTGGTCCCGCAGGTCGGGTTTCGCCAGCACCTCCCGCCGCTGGGCGTAGATGACCTCCCGCTGTTTGTTGACGACGTCGTCGTACTCCAGGACGTGCTTGCGCAGGTCAAAGTTATAGCCCTCTACCCGCTTCTGGACGGACTCAATGGTCTTGCTGAGGATGCCGAATTCCAGGGGGGCGTCGTCCATCCCGGCGCGGGCCATGAGGCCCTGGACCCGGTCGGCGCCGAAGCGGCGCATCAGTTCGTCCTCCAGGGAGAGGTAGAAGCGGGAGGAACCGGGGTCGCCCTGGCGGCCAGCGCGGCCGCGCAACTGGTTATCTATCCGCCGCGCCTCATGCCGCTCCACCCCCAGGACGTGCAGCCCGCCCAGCGCGACCACCCGCTTGCGGTCTTCGGCGCAATCGGCCCAGGCCTTCGCCAGCACCTCCGCCCACCGCTCCGGGAACCGCTCCGTGGGGTTCTGCCCCCGCCGGAGCATCTCCACCGCCTCGTTCCAGTGGGACTGGCGAATCTGGGTCAGGTCGTACCCTTCCTGGCGGAGCCACTCCCGGGCCAGCCCCTCCGGGTTGCCGCCCAGGAGGATGTCCACGCCGCGACCGGCCATCTGGGTGGCGATGGTCACCGCGCCGGACCGTCCGGCCTGGGCGATGATGACCGCTTCCTGCTCGTGATACTTGGCGTTGAGGACGTTGTGGGGGATGCCCTTCGCCCGCAGCATCCGGGAGAGCCGCTCCGAGGTCTCAATCGCGGTGGTGCCCACCAGGACGGGCCGTCCCGCCTGATGCAGGGCCTCAATCTCGGCGACGACAGCACGAAACTTCGCCTCCTCGGTCTGATAGATGACGTCGTCCAGGTCCAGCCGCTTGTAGTACCGCTCCCGCCGCCCGTCCCGGCTCTCGTAGACGGTGACGGGGATGTCGTCCCGCCCGTTGAGGACGCCCGCAAACGTCACCTCCGGGAGTTCCCGCACCGGCACTTCCCGCGCCATCAGGTCGCCGAACATAGCCCGGTACTCCACGTTGGTGGGCAGGACGACCACGTCCATATTGTAAATTTTCTGGAACTCCTCCTTCTCGGTGGCCGCCGTGCCGGTCATCCCGGCCAGTTTCCTGTACATCCGGAAGTAGTTCTGGAAGGTGATGGTGGCGTAGGTGAGCATCTCTTCCCGGACGGGGACGCCCTCTTTGGCCTCAATGGCCTGGTGGAGCCCCTCCGCGTACCGGCGGCCGTACATCAGCCGACCGGTGAACTCGTCCACGATGATGACCTGCCCGTCCCGGACGATGTAGTCCTTATCCCGCTGGTAGACGGCCCAGGCCCGGAGGGCGTTATCCAGATACGGGAGCATGTGGGCGTGTTTGGGGTCGTAGAGGCTCTCGCCCGGGCCGATTTCGGGGAGCATGGACTCCACTTTGTGGATGCCCTCTTCGGTGAGGACGACGTTGCGGGTCTTCTCGTCCACTTCGTAGTGGACGTCCCGCCGGAGGTGGCGGACCAGGTCGGCGAAGCGGCGGTACAGTTCGGAGGACTCCTCAGCGGGGCCGGAGATAATCAGCGGGGTACGGGCCTCATCAATGAGGATGTTATCCACCTCGTCCACGATGGCGTAGTAGAGTTCCCGCTGGACGCATTCGGAGAGGTCCCGCACCAGGTTATCTCGCAGGTAGTCAAAGCCGAACTCGTTGTTGGTGCCGTAGGTGATGTCGGCGTTGTAGGCCTCCCGGCGGGGGACGGGGCGCAGGTTCAAGTAGCGGTCGTCGGTGGAGGGGTATTCAGGGTCAAAGAGAAAGGAGCCCAGTTCGGGCCGCTCCGCCGCCGACTGGATGACGCCGACGGTCATCCCCAGGGCGTGGTAGATGGGGCCCATCCACTGGACGCCGAATTTGGAGAGGTAGTCGTTGGGGGTGACCAGGTGGACCCCCCGGCCGACGGGCACGCCGTCTATGGGGACAAACTCCCAGCGGTCGGGGTCTTTGCCCCAGCGGCGGCGGGCCAGTTCCACCCACTCCGGGTTGAGGGAGAGGCCGTTCAGGTAGAGGGGGAGGGTGGCGACGAGGGTCTTGCCCTCGCCGGTCTTCATCTCGGCGATTTTGCCCTGGTGGAGCACCATGCCGCCGATCAGTTGGACGTCGTAGTGGCGCAGGCCGATGGTGCGCTTGGAGGCCTCGCGGACAGCGGCGAAGGCCTCCACCAGGAGGTCGTCCAGGGATTCGCCGCGCGCCAGGCGACGGCGAAATTCCAGCGTTTTGGCGCGGAGCGCGTCGTCGCTGAGGGCCTCGTAGGCCGGCTCCAGCGCGTTGATGCGCTCCACGACTTTCTGCAACCGGGCGATTTCCCGGTCGTTGGGGTTGCCGAAGAGACGGTCCAGGAATTTCATATCACTCTTTTACCAGCGATTCCTCGTTCTCACTCAAACCACTGATGATGATCTTCTCCGCCCAGCGGACTACGATCTCTGCCAGGGCGACAGCCTCCTCGTATTCTTCATCTGTGATAGGTTCAGCCAGACCTGGATAGCGGGCTTCCACAGCGTAACCCGAGAGTATCGCGGCATCCCGAACCGATTCGGGGATAGAGGGCCCGGCTCGTTCTATGAGCGACAGCAGATCTGCCAGGTCATGAGTGTAAGGAAACCGTATCCCCAGAGCGATGAGCACCCCCTTCAGGGCTTTCTCCGCTGCCTGCTGAGCCTGGAAACAGAGGTCTTCCAGATAGACCTCTGGCAGATGCCTGCCTTCTCTGGCCTGGATGAGATTGCTCTTCGCTCGGCGGAGCCATTCTTGGGGGTTAGCCGGTGAGGGCGGTCTCTCTTTCATAGACAATCCTGCCTTCCCGGAGAGCGGGTTCTATGACCAACCCGGGCGCCTCACCATAGTGCTCAATATCTTCCGGCGTGACCACGACCACATCCACCGGGAATCCTATGCCGATCAGGTTCCGATAGATCGTCTGAACCAGATGTCGCCGATGGACGCCGGATTTCACCACCAGCAGGTCCAGGTCGCTATCCGGGCCCCATTCGCCGCGCGCGGCAGAGCCGAAAAGGATGATCCTCTCCGGCTGCGCCACTTCCACAATCCGGCGGATGACCTCTGCCAGTATCTCGCCAGGGATACCGTTTCCCATATGTACACCTGCAATCCGATTATACCCGTCTTCCCACCGGAGGGCAAGCGGGGATGAAGCCCCTTCCTCACGCATTCCCTATTTTGTGTTATAATACGCCCGACCGAGCGGCGGGCAAGCGCCTCTGCCCTACCGCCGATGCCCGGTTGCAAATCCTTTCCAATAAGGAGGCAACAAGGATGCGTCTGATCCCTCGCAAGATGTTCTTCACCCGGGGCATCGGGGTCCATAAACAGCAATTGACCAGTTTTGAAATGGCCCTGCGGGAGGCGGGGATCGCCCATTTCAATCTGGTTCGTGTCTCCTCTATTTTTCCCCCTTTCTGTCAGGTCATCAGCCGGGAAGAAGGGCTGGCGCTCCTCCAGCCCGGCGAAGTCGTCTTTGTGGTTCTGGCGGAGATGTCCACCAACGAGCCAGGCCGCCGCATCGCGGCCGCCGTAGGCATGGCCCGTCCGGCCGACCCCAGCAAATACGGCTATCTCTCTGAGCACCACGCCTTCGGGCAAACGGAGCGGGAGGCCGCCGACTACGCCGAAGACCTGGCTGCGACGATGCTGGCCACGACACTGGGCATCCCCTTTGACCCGGAGCGGGATTACAACGAGCGCAAGGAGCAGTACGCGATGGGAGGGGAAATCGTGGATTCCACCAGCATCGCCATGGCCACCACCGCCGAACCCGGCGGGGTCTGGACCACCGTCGTGGCGGCGGCGGTGTTGATATGACGATAGGCGACAGACCATAGACCGTAGACGACAGACCATAGAGACGATGGCGGTCGGGGTCAGTCGTCCGTGGTCTGTGGTCAGTGGTCTGTCATCGTGGTCGGTCGTCAATGGTCAGTGGTTCGTCCCCGGATAATTTTCTCGGCCTGCCGGAGCCGTACTCTCTCCTGGAACGGGCAGGGGTGCTGGTCCTGCCGCTCCCGCTGGAAGCGACCGTCACCTATGGACGGGGCACCCGGAACGGCCCCGAGGCTATCCTGCGCGCGTCCCAGCAGGTGGAACTCTACGACCGGGAATTCGGGCGGGAAGTGGCGCTGGAGTACGGCGTCCATACCCTGCCTGCCCTCCCTCTCCCGGAAGACCCCAGAGCAGCCGTAGAGGCCATCGCCGACGCCGCCGCGCGCTGGACCGCCACCGGCAAACTGCTGGTGGGGCTGGGCGGCGAGCACACCGTCACCCTGGGGCTGGTGCGGGGGATACTGCGGGCGCGCGGTGGCCCGCTGACCGTCGTCCAGATAGACGCCCACGCCGACCTGCGGGCCGAGTACGACGGTACCCCCTACAGTCACGCCTGCACTGCCCGGCGGCTCCTGGAGATGCCCGGGGTGGAGCAAATCCTGCAACTGGGTGTCCGTTCCGTCTGCCCGGAGGAGGTGGCGTTCGCCTGCGCCCACCCCGACCGGGTGCGGGTCTGGTACGCCGAGGAGGTGCATGCGGGGGACTGGCCGGAGGAACTGACCGCGCGCCTCGTCGGCCGCGCCGTCTACCTGACCATAGACGTGGACGGGCTGGACCCCGCCGTCATCCCCGCCACCGGTACCCCCGAACCGGACGGGCTGACCTGGAGGGAGGCGGTGGACGTCATCCGCACTGTCGCCCGGGCTGCGTCGGTGGTGGTCGGGATGGACTGTGTGGAACTGGCGCCCGTCCCGGGCCTCCACGCCGCCGAATTCGCGGCGGCGAAATTGCTCTACAAAGCCGTATCGTATGCGTGTGTGGAACGCAGATAAACGCAGAGGGGTATAGATTGAACAAAATCTGCGCTTCATCTGCGTCCCGCCGAAAGGAGTCCCATGCAATACGCCCGTGAAGTCAAAGCCTTCATCCAGCACCACTTTCGCCATTTCAACGCGGCCGCGCTGGTGGACGCGGCCGAGGCCTACCGGCAGTTTGTCGCCGAGGGGAACGGCATGCTGGTGGCGATGGCCGGCGCGATGAGCACCGCCGAAATCGGCCTCTCCCTGGCGGAGATGATCCGGCAGGGGAAGGTCCACGCGGTCAGTTGCACCGGCGCCAACCTGGAGGAGGACATCTACAACCTGGTCGCCCACGACTACTACGTCCGCATCCCCCACTACCGGAGCCTGACGCCGGAGGACGAACTGGCCCTCTGGGAGCGCCACCTGAACCGGGTCACCGATACCTGCATCCCGGAGGAGGAGGCCATCCGCCGCATAGAGCACGCCATCCTGGAGGAATGGGTGGAGGCGGACCGGAAGGGGGAGCGGTACTTCCCCCACGAGTTCTTCTACCGCATCCTGCGCAGCGGGAAACTGGAACCTTACTACCAGATTGACCCGCGCGATAGTTGGGTCTACGCGGCGATGGAGAAGGACCTGCCCCTCTTCGTCCCCGGCTGGGAGGACTCCACGACCGGCAACATCTACGCCGCTCACTGCATCCAGGGGGACATCCGCAACGTCCACACCGTCCGCAGCGGGATTGAGTATATGATGGCCCTGGCGGACTGGTATCGGAAGGAGACGGCCCACCGGCGGCTGGGTTTCTTCCAGATCGGCGGCGGGATCGCCGGGGACTTCGCCATCTGCACCGTCCCGATGATGCGGCAGGACCTGCGCTGGGAGAACATCCCCCTCTGGGGCTATTTCTGCCAGATCAGCGACTCCACGACCAGTTACGGCTCCTACTCCGGCGCGGTGCCCAACGAGAAAATTACCTGGGAGAAACTGGGCATAGATACCCCGCGCTTCATCATAGAGTCGGACGCGACCATCGTGGTGCCGCTGATATTCGCGTACGTGCTGGCGGAGTAGGGGCAACCCTCGCGGTGGCCCCTGGGCGCTGACTGAAAGTCAGCCTCCCTGGGCCTCCGGCCAGAGGACGGCCTGCGCCGCCCCTCTGGAACACGTCAACGCAGGTTGACGCCGGGCGCGAAGCGTAGGGGCAACCCTCGCAGTGGCCCCGTTTGGGGCAGGGGCAAGCCCTGCCCGGGTTCCTCACCCCCCCCGCCCCCCTCCCCTCTCCCGAACTCCGTTCGGGAGAGGGGAGGGGGTGGCGGCGCAGCCGCCGGGGGAGGGGTGAGGCCGTAGGGGCAACCCTTGCGGTTGCCCCCTTGCGGTTGCCCCCTTGCGGTTGCCCCCTTGCGGTTGCCCCCTTGCGGTTGCCC
>CALDFY010000391.1 GCA_937942115.1 uncultured Anaerolineae bacterium
TGGAGAACTGGGCCAACAGATTCAGCATCTGCTGCGTCTTCTCCCGCACGTTCACCCAATAATGCCATTCTATGTAATCCTCGTGCATCTCGTGACCGGCATCTTCAGGCAGGCCCTTACGTTCCAGTTCCTCCAGAGTCATCCCGTATCGGCTTTCAAACCTCCGCACATTTTCCTGAGCCCGCGCGAGGCGTTTTTGCAGGTCTACCCGACGAAACGATGCGCCAATCTGGAAGATTTCCTCCTGCTCCTCCTCCGGCAGAGCGAGAAACACATCCACCACGCGGGAAACAGCAGAGATGCTCATCTCTCTCCTCCTTCCTCAGACACCGGATGCCCCAGCAGCGCGGCCAGGTCGGCCAGGGCGGTCTCCACATCGGTACAGACGACGGTGTGGATGCCCAGCATCCGGGCCGCGTCGGTGTTGCGGACATGGTCATCTACAAAGATGGCCTGCTCCGGTCGCACGCCCAGCCGGTCCAGCGTCAGTTGATAAATGGCCGGGTCGGGTTTGGCCAGCCCCACCTCGGCGGAATTGACGTAAAGGTCAAACTCAGTGCGGGGGTCAAAACCGTGCCGCCGCCGCAGCGACTCCGCGTGGCCGGGAAAGGCGTTGGTCAGAAGGGCCACCCGATACCGCCCCCGCAGGCTTCGGATGGCGGCTACGACCCCCGGATGCAGGCCATCGTCAGCGTAGAATTCCCGATAAAACCGCTGGACGGCTTCCCGGTCCGGCAGGCCCAGGACGCGCATCAGATGGGCATCGTATTCTTCCTGGGAGATGGCCCCGACTTCCAGCAGTTTCCACTCCGGCCCCCAGAGGGCCCGGTCCAGCGCACCCGGCGGCAGGCCCAGCCGAACCTCCCACTGGGGGGAACGTTTCAGGAAATCCAGCGGGGAGAGGACCCCGCCCCAGTCCCAGATGACGGCACGAATGCCGGGGAGGGGCCGCAGGTCGGGGGGACGAAGGGGCCATCCGGCCTGGGCCAGGGCTCGCCGCAGGTGGACAACGCCCCGGAAGCGCACGCCTCCCATCCCCAACTGCCGGGCGGCTTCCACGTTCGGCTCCCAGTCGTCCACGAAGACGGCCTCCCCGGGAGCCACGCCCAGCCGCTCCAGCGCGATACGGTAGATGGCGGGGTCGGGCTTCACCACCCCTTCTTCTCCAGAGACCACGATGGTATCAAAGAGAGCCATCAGCCCGTATTCGGCCAGGAGGCGGAAGAGACGGGCGGGATGGTTGCTCATCAGTCCGGTCCGGATTCCCGCCCGGCGCAGTTCCCGGATGACGCCGATCAGTTCCTCATCCAGCCGGTCGCCGGCCCAGAAATCCCGCCGCAGAGCGGGAAGGTCAGCCCGGCTGACGCCCAGGCGGTCAGCCACCTCGGCCCAGACGTCGTCCAGCGACGCCTCGCCCCGTTGGGCCCGGTCCCAGGCTTCGCTTCCAAAGAAGGCATCGGCCAGCGCGCCCGGCGGCAGGCGCAACCGCCGCTCCCAGGCCATGCGCGGCCGGATGTCCATCGTGCGCATCAACACGCCGCCCCAGTCCCAAATCACAGCACGCATCACAGGGTGTCCTCCGGTAAGGGAAAGAGTTGGAGCAGGTCGGAGAAGCGATACAGGGTGACCACCCGTTCCGGGTCGGCGACGGGCACTTCCTCAAAGGACCACGGACGGTGATAGGGGATGTGGATGGCACCGATGCCCGCTGCCAGCGCCGGGTTGACGTCGGAGCGGGGACTGTTGCCGACCATCCATGTCCGGCGCGGGTCCAGGTTGTGGCGGGCCAGCAAATCCCGGAGCGCCTCCGGCCCCTTCTCCGGGACGATGTAGATGGCCTCAAAGTGGGATGCCAGCCCGGACCGTTCCACTTTGCTCCGTTGGACCTCAGGGTCGCCTTTGGTCAGCAGGAAGAGACGGCAATGGCGGGAGAGGGCGGCAACCGTCTCGGCGACGCCGTCCATCAGGATAATGGGGTATTCCACCACCCGGTTGCCAATGGCCTCCACCTCCGCCTCTACCTCAGGGCGAGGGGTGCGTCCCTCCTCCTGGCAGAGTTGGCGATAGGTCAATACCAGGCTGCGGACGAATTCCCGGGGCGCGTAGCCGTAGACAGGGACGCGCTCGTGCTCTATCCGGGCCAGCGTCTCTCGGGCCCGCCGGGGGTCAAACCCCTCGCGGGCCATCCGTTCGGCAAAGGCGTCCGTCGCCTCTTCGTAGAAGACGTTGTTCTCCCAGAGGGTATCGTCGGCGTCTAAAATCAGGGCCACTTTCTCCATAGCGGGCTTATTATACCAAAATGTGGGAAAATGGGTAGGGCTGGGGTTCGGATCGGCACCCCTGGGGGGCTGATCGGTGGAGAACAACTGCCAGCAGTTGTCCTGCAATCTCGCAGCGACGTTCTGAGAAGCGTCAACGAAGGTTGACGCCTGGCGCGAAGCGCAGGGGCAACCCTCGCGGTTGCCCCCAGGGGAGGCCGATTTCTAATCGGCGCAGGGGAGCGCCGACTGGAAGTCAGCCTCTCTGGGCCTTCGGCCGAAGGACGGCCTGCGCCGTCCTTTCCGGCGTCAACGCAGGTGGACGCCCGGCGCGAAGCGTAGGGGCAACCCTCGCGGTTGCCCCCAGGGGAAGCCGATTTCCAACCGGCGCTGACTGGAAGTCAGCCTCCCTGGGCCTCCGGCCGAAGGACGGCCTGCGCCGTCCTTTCCGGCGTCAACGCAGGTTGACGCCCGGCGCGAAACGTAGGGGCAACCCTCGCGGTTGCCCCCAGGGGAGGCCGATTTCCCATCGGCGCAGGGGAGCGCTGACTGGAAGTCAGCCTCTCTGGGCCTCCGGCCGA
>CALDFY010000392.1 GCA_937942115.1 uncultured Anaerolineae bacterium
GGCGGCCCTTCGGGCCGCCGCCGCCACTTCTCCGGATGGACAGCGGGAAGGCATCGCCCTGTACAGTCACCTGGCGGACAGGCCATTCCGGCGGGGGAGGAGGCATTATGGAAGAGAAGGCGATCCAAAGGCGAGGGTCTACTTTTCTGCGCCTGAGCGAGGACTGGTGGGCCGTCATCCTGGGGTTTCTTCTCATCGCCCTGGTCCTCCTGGGCGTGCTGAGCCATGTTCCCTGGTAGTCCGGGAGGGAGAAAATGATGGCAGATACGGCCCCTGCAACCGGTGGACGGGAAAGGCGGGTTTTGTGGGGCATCGCATCGGCCGGATGGCTGGTGCTGCTGGCCCTGGCGGCGAACCGTCTGGCGGCCTGGAGCCCGAAGGCGCTGGAGTACCCCCTCTGGGCGGCCGTCCTGGGTCTGCTGGCGAACGCCGTCGCCAGTGGGCTCAGGGTCAAGGATAAACTGGGCGCGGTCGTCCGGACGGAACTCTTTCTGAAGGTGGGCCTGGTTCTCCTGGGGGCCAGCGTAAACATCACGGAAGTGCTCAGCGTGGGGGCTCGGGGGCTGATCCAGGCCCTGGTGATGGTGACTGTCGTCTTCTTGTTTACCTGGTGGCTGGGCGGGGTGCTCCGGTTGGAGAAAAAACTGCGGGCGGTGATGTGTGCCGCCGTCTCCATCTGCGGCGTCTCCGCAGCCATCGCCGCCGCCGGGTCCATCCTGGCGAAGAAGGAGCATCTGGCCTATGTCACCGCGATGGTCATCGTGACCGCGCTGCCGCTGATGGCACTGATGCCCTGGATCGCGGCCCTCGCCGGGATGCCCGCCGGGTGGGCCGGGGCCTGGTTCGGCGGAAACATAGACACCACGGCCGCCGTCGTCGGCGCAGGAGCCATCTACGGCGAGGAAGCCGTCCGGGTCGCCTCCATCGTCAAAATGGCCCAGAACGCCCTCATCGGCGTGGTGGCCTTCCTGCTGGCCCTCTACTGGGTCGCGCGAGAGGAGCGGACGGATGCCGGGCGCCCCAGCGCACGGGTGCTCTGGGACCGCTTCCCCAAGTTCGTCCTGGGCTTCATGCTGGTCTCGGTGCTGGCATCGGGAGGGGCCTTTACGAAGGCCCAGGTCAAAGACATCGCCGCGCTGCGCAACTGGGCTTTCACCCTGGCCTTCATCGGCATCGGCTGGGACCTGGCCTTCAGCGAGTTCCGCAGAATGGGCCTGCGCCCTCTGGCCGTCTACCTGGCTTCCACCGTCTTCAACACCGTTCTGGCTCTGGGGGTCTCCTGGGTCCTGTTTGGAAGGGGGTGAACCTTCTGGACCTCGGCTCTCCGGCCGTCCATGCTCGCCGGCGAACGGCAGGAGGGCCTGCGTTGACGTTTGACAATAATATGCTACAATCTGTATCGCAGCAACCCTCCATCGTGTGATCCGTGTGATCCTGCTGGCGGAGTATCGGATGGCCCATTCGGCTTCTACCTTCCCGGAAAGCCCATCCCTTCTGCGGGTTGCCCGCTGGCTCGTGCTGGCCCTGCTGATCCTCTCCGCCGCGACCCTTGTCGGGGCCGCCGTGCTGGCGGCCCGGTTTCTCCGCCTCCCGTTCCCCGGCCTCTTCACCGAACCGACGCTGGTGGTGAACGGCCTGGGATCCCCGACCTGGAGCGGGCACGCCGCCGGCCTGCGCTTCCCCGACCGACTGGTCGCCATAGACGGGGAGCCGCTGAACCACCCGACCGCGCTGGTGGAGGCCCTGCGCACCCGCCGGGTCGGCGAGACGGTCACCTTTACCGCCCGCCACGAGGAGACCGGCGCCGTCCGCCAGGTCCGGGTCGTGCTGACGCCGCTTCCACCCCCGGCCTTCCGGGACTTTTTCCTCATCCCGTACATCCTGAGCCTGTTCTACCTGGCCGCCGGGGGGGGCATGCTCTGGCTCCGGGGTCGGGAGGAATCGGCGCAGGTTTTTGCTCTCTTCTGCATCTTTATTGCCCTGATGACCGGCGTCTTTTTTGACGTTTACACCACCCACCGTCTCTTCCCGCTCTGGGTGGCGGCCATCCCCCTGGCCGGCAGCGCGGCGATCCACCTGGCCCTGGTGTTTCCCCGGCCCTCTCCGGCCCTCCGGCGGTTCCCCTTCCTGCGCCTTCTGGTCTACCTGCCGGCGCTGGGGCTGGCCGTGGCCGGATGGCTCACCACGGCGGATATGGCTCACCCGGTCGCTTATTTCGCCCCCTGGCGCTGGGGACGGGCCTGGGGGGGCATCGGCGGACTGGCGCTGATCGGGTGGATGGCCTACCTCCGCCTCTTTTCCCGCTCCCCCATCATCCGCGCCCAGACCTACGTCGTCCTCCTGGGGGCCCTGCTTTCCTTCTTCCCGATTATGACCTGGATTCCCTTCGCCTTCCGTCCCGGCGCCCCGTTCCAGCCCGGCCTGTACTTCCCGTTCTTCGTCTTCTTCCCCCTGGCCATCGCCTACGCGATCCTCTTCCCCCGCACGCTGAACATTGACTGGGTAGTCCGCAACGCGGCGATTTACCTTCTCCTGACGCTGGCCGTGGTGGGTATGTTTGCCCTTCTCCTCGCCCTGCTGGGTCAGTGGTTCCACCTGCCGATTCTCCCCTTTCACCCCCTGGTGCTGGCCCTGCTGGTGCTGATAGTGGTCATGGGCGTTCTGCCCCTGCGCGGGCTGCTGACCCGCGCGGTGGACCGGCTGATGCTGGGACGACGGATGGCGCCGGAAAAGGCCCTGCGGGAGTTCGGGAATCGGGTCGTCACGGCCCACACCGTGGACGAAGTGATCGCGACGGCCGCCGATTTCATCGGGAAAGTGCTGGCTCCCCGTGCGATTCTCTTCTACCTGCCGGACCCGCGCAGCGGACTGTACACCCCCCGGGCACCGGGTGAATGTTCCTCTTCCCTGCCCTTTTTCCGCTCCGATGGGCCGCTCGCCCGTCGGATGACCGGAGATACCCGTCCCCTTTACCTTTCGGTGGACGACATTCTCCCCTCTGACCTGGAGGAGGAAGAAGAACGGCTGGCTGCGCTGGGGCCGGCCCTCTTCGTCCCGCTCCCCGGATGGGGATGGTTGACGGTTGGCCCCACCCGATTGGAACGCTTCCGTGCCCGCGATGTCTGGTTCCTGGAGATGCTCTCCCCCCAGATGACCGCTGCGCTGGACCGGGTTCGCCTGATTGCGGACCTGGAGCGCCGGATTCAGGAACTGGAGACGGTGGGCACCATCGCCCAGTCCGTCGGCTTCTCCGTCCAGCCGGACGACCTGATGGAACTGATCTACACCCAGACCAACCGGGTGCTGGACGCCCGCAATTTCTACATCGCCCTCTACGACCCCCCCACCCGCACCCTGCGCTTCGCCTTCTACGTGGAGAATGGCGAGCGGCGGTATCCGGAGGACGTCTGGTCCGATAGGGAGGGATTGACCGGCCTCATCGTCCGCACCGGAAAGCCCATTGTCACGGACGATTATCTGACCGAGTGCCAGCGCAGGGGGGTACAGCCGGGGGGCCGGCCCGGTAAGGCCTGGATGGGCATGCCCCTCATCTCCCAGGACCGCGTCCTGGGGGTGATCAACATCTCCAGTTTTGATCCCGATGTGACATATACGCCGGAGCAGGTGCGGGTATTTCAGGTCATCGCCGACCAGGCCGCCGCCATCCTGGATAAGGCCCGCCTGTATCAGGAGACGGAGAAGTGGGCCCAGCGGCTGGAGGGACTGAACGAAGTGGGCCATCTCCTGGCCTCCACGCTGGACCTGAACAGCCTGTTAGAACTGACCGTCCGGAAAGCCACAGACCTCTTGCAGGCAGAGGCCGGCTCTCTCCTGCTGGTGGACGAGGAGAGTGGCGACCTGGTCTTCCAGGTCGCCATCGGTGTGCCCGACCTGGCCGGTACCCGCGTGCCCGCCGGCGCCGGCATCGCCGGGCGGGCCGTTCGGGAGAACCGCCCCATCCGGGTGGACGACGTCCGGCAGGACAAACACTGGTATCCGGAAGTGGACCGCCGCTCCCATTTCGTCACCCGTTCGCTCCTCTGTGCCCCGCTGACGGCGCGCGGGACCGTCATCGGCGCCCTGGAAATTCTCAACCGGCGGGACGGCCGCCCCTTTGACGAGGATGACGAACGATTGCTGATGGCCCTGGCCGCTCAGGCGGCCGTCGCCATCCAGAATGCCCGTCTCTTCGCCATGACCGATCAGGCGCTGGCAGCCCGGGTGGAGGAACTCTCCATGATGCAGCGGATTGACCGGGAGTTGAACGTCACGCTGGACTACCAGCAGACGATGGAGACGGCCCTGGAATGGGCCATCCGGCGGACGGGTGCCGATGCCGGGCTGATCGCCGTTCTGGCCGAAGAGGACGGCCGACGGGGCCTCCGGCTCCTGGTCTACCGGGGCTATCCCCCCGAGGTCGTGGAGCCGTACCGGGAAACCCTCTGGCCCCTGGACCGGGGCATCGTGGGGCGGGTGGCCCGGACCGGTCGGCCGGAACTGGTCTCCGACGTCCGCTCCGACCCGGACTATGTGGCCGCCGCAGAGGGAATGGTCGCCCAGATCACGGTGCCCATCTGGCGGGAGGAACGGATTATCGGCATCATCGTGCTGGAGAGCAGTGAGCCGGGGGAGTTTGACCAGGATGCCCTGGACTTCGTCGTTCGGCTGGCCGACCACGCGGCCATCGCCATAGAGAACGCCCGCCTCTTCGCCGCAGTGGAGGCCGCCAACCGGGCCAAGACGGATTTCATCTCCTTCGTCTCCCACGAACTGAAACAGCCGATGACGGCCATCAAGGGATACACCGACCTGCTGGTCAAGGGGCTGGCGGGCGACCTGACCGATACCCAGCGGTCATTCCTGGAGGTCATCCGTTCCAACGTGAACCGGATGGACACGATGGTGCAGGAACTGCTGGACATCTCCCGCATAGAGGCCGGTCGGCTGCGGCTGGAAATCGGGCAGGTGGCGCTGCGGGAGGCCATAGAGGAGGCCGTTCGGGTCATCCGACAGGAGATAGAGGCCAAACGGCAGACGCTGGAGGTGGAAATCACTGAGCCGTTGCCCCCCGTCCGGGCGGACCGGAACCGGGTGGTGCAGATTTTGACCAATCTGTTGAGCAACGCGTACAAGTACACTCCGGAGGAAGGCCACATCCGGGTGACCGTCCAGCCGAACAGCGGATTCGTGGTCTGTTCCGTTTCCGATACGGGCATCGGCATTGCGCCCGAGGAGCAGGAGCGGTTGTTCACCAAGTTTTTCCGTTCCCAGCATCCGGTCGTGCGCAACGTGCCCGGCACCGGCCTGGGCCTGGTTATCACCAAGAGCCTGGTGGAACTCCAGGGAGGCCAGATTTGGGTAGAGAGCGAGCCGGGCAAAGGGAGTACGTTCACCTTCACCCTGCCGGTAGCAATGTAGGGGGCAACCTTTGCGGTTTGTAACTACCTACCCTGATGGCTGGGATGCCCCCTTCCGCCCGCCGCTGAAGCGGCAGGCTCAGATACCAAAGCCCTGACGGGCTATCCGGAAGCCCCTGAAAGGGGCTTCGTATCTGAGCCAGGGGCTTTTCGCCCAATGGGGCGAACATTTGCCCCCACCCCCCTTTATCCCCCTCCCCCATCGCGGCGCTTGGGGGAGGGGAGAAAGGAGGGGTTTTGCGGCGGCCGAAGGCCGCCGCAAAACCCTTCCCCTTCCCCCCTCCCCCAAGCGCCGCGATGGGGGAAGGGGGAGAAAGGGGGGTGGGGACAAATGTTCGCCCCATTGGGCGAAAAGCCCCTGGCTCCGATGCGAAGCCCCTTTCAGGGGCTTCCGGATAGCCCGTCAGGGCTTTGGTATATGAGCCTGCCGCTTCAGCGGCGGGCGGAAGGGGGCATCCCAGCCATCAGGGTAGGTAGTTAC
>CALDFY010000393.1 GCA_937942115.1 uncultured Anaerolineae bacterium
GTCATCATCCTCTTCAACAGTGGGGTCAAACTGGTGGTGGAGGGGTCGCCGGTGCTGGAGGACTTGCGCACCCTGGAGGCCCAGGGGGTCCAGATTCTGGCCTGCGGCACCTGCCTGGGGTACTACGGCCTGAAGGAGAAGGTTGTCGTCGGCGAAATCTCCAATATGTACACCATCGCCGAGACGATGATGCAGGCGGGGCGGGTCGTCTCTCTATGACAGGACTTACGCGGTTCACTTGCAGGACGGGCTTTCAGCCCGTCTGGACGGCCTGAAAAGGCCGTCCTACAGTAAACCCGACAACGGCACCTCTGCCATCTCCCTGGACATTGCGTCTGGACGGCCTGAAAAGGCCGTCCTACAGTTTAGGTGCGTAACTCCTTTAAGGCGCCGGTGTCGGCGTGGGTGTGGGGGTGGGCGTGGGCGCCGGGACGTACTGGATCGCCCCCGGCCGGATACAGGAATCGTAGTTCGCCCCCAGAATCACCCGAAAGTCTATCTCGCCGCCCGCCCCCGGCTGTTTCTCTATGTCCTCCGGCTTGAGGCTATAGAGGCGGGTGAGCAGCCAGAGGGGGGAACCCTTGGCCGTGGTGGTGAAATCCACCACGCGGGTTCGGGAGACCGGCTCCGTCGCCGTGACCCCCGTCACCAGGAAGCCCTCCCAGCGCAGCCGCTCCGCCGCCACCTCCGCCATCCCCGGCCGCCCCGTCCCGTCCCAGACCTCCACCCGGAAGGGGGATCGGCGCGCCCGCCCGGTCGCCGGGGGCTGCAGCGCCTCCGCGACCAGTGGCTCCAGCGCGCCCGGGACCGGCAGAAGCACGTACGCGCCGTTCGGGTCCGTCCAGTGCTCCACGTAGGGCGGGACGATGAAACGACTCTTCACGTTCGCCCAGTCCAGGCGGGTCCCCAGCCACCCCAGGTAAACCATCTCCTTCAGCCCCAGGTCGGTCTCTACCGTCTGGCGGAGGGCGTCCCAGAGGTCCGGGATGCGCGCCAGTACCCCTCCGCTCAGCGCCTGCCGGTAGAGGGCGCGCAGGACCTGATGCTGCCGTCGGCTGCGGTCAAAGTCGCTGGTGGACCAGCGGGAACGGACGTACCAGAGGGCCTGTTGACCGTCCAGGTGCTGAATGCCCGGGTAGAGGTCTATGTCTATCCCCTGCTCCGGATGGGCGGGGTCGGGGAACGTGTCGTGGAACTCGCACTCTACCGGCACGTCCACCCCGCCCAGCGCGTCCACAATGCGGACGAAGCCCGAAAAGTCCACCATCGCGTAGTAGTGGATGGGGATGCCGAAGTTGTATTCCACCGTCGCCTTGACCAGGGCCATCCGCCCGCCGGGGTAATCCTTCCCCCGGTTAATGGCGGTGTTGATCTTCCCGAACCCGTACCCGGGAATCCAGGCGTAGTAGTCCCGGGGGATGGAAAGCATACTCACTGCCGGAATATCCGGGTGAATGCTGACGACGATCATCACATCCGTCCGCCCGCCGTTGCCCTCCTGCGTATCCAGCCCCAGCAGGAGGACGTTCATCACCCCCTCCGGCAGGGAGACGAGGGGCATCGGCGTGGGGACGGGCAGGCTGACCGGCAGCGTGTTGCTGACCGGCAGGTCGTAGGCCGGCGTTGCGTGGGTGAGGGCCGGCGGGGACGGCGGGATCATCGTGGGAGTGGGCGTCGGTATCGGCGTCGGGGTCGGTGTGGACGTCGGGAACGGGGTCGCCGTCGGCGAGGGGAAAGGCGACGGCGGGTGCGGATTGTTGTGAGGCACCACAATGGTCGCCGTCGGCGCGGTATCCATCGGGATCATCGGCCCGATCAGCCCCCGCGCGGCCACCGCCGTGATGACCAGCGTGATGACCAGGATGAAGGATGCGGACGTCTTTTTCATACGCCGGACTTTTCTTGCCTTTTGAGTTCTTTTGGATTATACTACGGAATGTTGAAAATGCCAGTATCTGACCACAGACCATAGACCGCGATGCCGCTGATTCTGGTCACCAACGACGACGGGATTGATTCGCCCGGGCTGCGGGCGGCGGTTCGGGCAGTCCGGGGGTTGGGGGATGTGCTGGTCGTTGCGCCCACCCGCCAGTGGTCGGGCGCGGGCCGATGCTTCGCGCGGGAGACCACCGGCGCCATCTCCCCCCGAACGCTGGAGGTAGACGGGGAGCCGGTATCGGCGTTTGCGGTGGACGGTTCCCCCGCCCAGGTGGTGTTGCACGCGCTGCTGGAACTGGCCCCCCGTCCGCCGGACCTGCTGGTGGTGGGGATCAACTACGGGGAGAACCCCGGGGCAGACGTGACCTGCTCCGGCACGGTCGGCGCAGCGCTCCAGGGCGCTTCCTGCGGCGTCCCGGCCCTGGCCGTCTCCCGGCAGGCCCCCAAAGAGGTCCACCTGAATCTTTCCGACGAGGTGGACTTCACCGTCGCGGCCCATTTTACCCGTCTCTTTGCCTCCCGGATGCTGGCGGTGGCGCTTCCCTTTGACGTGGACGTCCTCAAAGTGGACGTCCCCGACGGCGCCACGACCGAAACCCCCTGGCGGCTGACCCGGCAATCCCGCCGGACCTACTTCCGTCCGGTCCCGCCCCGGCGGAGCGACCTCTCCCGGCCAGGGCGGATGGACTACGAGGCCGCGTGGGACGTTCGGGACCTGGAGCCGGATAGCGACATCTACGCGCTGGTGGTGGACCGGGTGGTGGCGGTGACGCCGCTGAGCCTGGACCTGACCTCCCGGGCCGACCCGGCGGAGGTGGCCCGGATGCTTTGTCTCGCCCCACCCCCTGACCCCCTCCCCTCTCCTGAACAAAGTTCAGGAGAGGGGAGGGGGTGGCCTGGAGGGCCGGGGGAGGGGTGAGGAACCTCACCCCACCCCCTGACCCCCTTCCCTCCCCCGAACGCAGTTCGGGAGAGGGGCCGGGGGTGAGGTGAAGGGCCGGGGGAGGGATGAGGATGCGGGAAGGCGGCTTCATCGGGGACATCCGGCCCCTTTTACCGGAACTCCAGCGGCTCTTCCAGGAGCATCGGGTGACCCTGGCCTACCTCTTTGGCTCTCAGGCCAGCGGGAAGGCGGGGCCGCTCTCGGATGTGGATATCGCCGTCCTCTTCGCAGAGGATTTGGACAGCCGCACGCGGTTTCGCCTCCGCTGCCACCTGATCGCGGAACTGATGGGCGTCTTTCGTCGCAACGACGTGGAGGTGGTGGACCTGGCCGAGGCGTCACCGCTTTTGAGAAACCAGGTGCGCCGCTACGGGCAGTTGCTGTATTGTCCGGACGACCGTCAGCGGGTGCGCTTCCAGACCGAGGCGTTGCGCGATTACCTGGATACCCGGCCCATCCGGCAGGTGCAGCAGTACTACCTGATAAAGAAGGTTCAGGAAGGGACTTATGGTGGACGTCGAGACGGTAACGGCCCTCCTGAGAGCCCTGGACCAGTATGTAGATGAACTGGAGAAGTACCGCGCTCTCTCCTATGAGGAATTCGCTGCTAAGACCCAGCATTACTGGGCGGTGGAACATGGTCTCCAACTGGCGATCCAATCGCTCTTGGATGTGGGCAACCACATTCTGGCCGCAGAGACCGCACGCCAGGTGGAGGAATACCGCGATATTATTGTTGCCCTGGGTGAGGAAGGGATTCTGCCGCCAGCCTTCGCAAGCCGCATCCTGGGCATGGCGGGCTTCCGCAACGTCCTGGTTCATCGCTACCGCCAAGTAAACCTGCGGGAAGTCTACGACCATCTGCAAAACGACCTGGACGACTTCCGGCGTTTTGCCCGCTACGTGACAGAGTGGCTGAGCCGGAAGGGGTACCTGGTCCGGTAGAACCCCGGAGCCGGAGGCAACCCGATGCGCGTGGTGGTTCAACGTGTTCGGCAGGCGAAAGTGTCGGTGGACGGGGAGACTGTCGCCGCCATCGGCCTGGGGGTGGTGGTGCTGGTGGGGGTAACTCACAGCGACACCGACGAAGCGGCCCGCTGGCTGGCCCAGAAGGTGGCCGGGCTGCGCATCTTTGAGGACGCCGAGGGCAAAATGAACGCCGGCCTCCTGGACGTGGGCGGCCAGGCGCTGGTCGTCTCCCAGTTCACCCTCTACGCCGACGCCCGCAAGGGCCGCCGCCCCTCCTTCACCGACGCCGCCCCGCCGGAGGTGGCGGAGCCCCTGGTGCGTCGCTTCGCCGACGAACTGGCCGCCACCGGCGTCCCCGTCCAGACCGGCGTCTTCGGCGCCCACATGCTGGTGGAAATCCACAACGACGGCCCGGTCACCATCCTGCTGGAGCGATAGACTTTTCATCTGCCGGTCGGGGATGGTTCGCAATCGGGACACTTCTGGGTGAGGTGTTTCTTGCCCTTCCCCCTCCCCGGCCCTCCCCTCTCCCGCTCGCCCTCGGCGGCGGGAGAGGGGCCGGGGGCATATGCGTTAACTTAAGGGGCTGCGCCAGTTGGGTCGCCGCCTCGGGCGCTGACTGAAGCCAGCCTCTTTAGGCCTTCGGCCGGGTCCCTTCACTTCGTTCGCAACAAGGTCGGCCTTCGCCGACCTCCTGAAGAGGGCGTCAACGCAGGTTGACGCCCGGCGCGAAGCGTCCAGGGAGGCCGATTTCCAATCGGCGCCCGAGGCGGCGGGAAGCGGAGAGCCGAAGCCAGCCTTAAGTTAACGTTTATGCCCCCAACCCCCTCCCCTCTCCCGAACTACGTTCGGGAGAGGGGAGAGGACCAGGGGGTGGGGTGAGGATGGGCACCCGCGCCAGTGCGGCCAGGTCCGGCGCACCCACCGCAAACATCGCCACGCGCAGTTGGGTGACGATGACCGTCGCCGCCTCCGCCACAGCCCGCTCCGATTCGGCAGCGGCGACCAGAAACGGTCGGGCCACCCCGCACACTGTGGCCCCCAGGGCAATCGCCTTGGCGACCTGGATGCCGTCCCGGATGCCGCCGCTGGCGATAATGGGGAGATGCGGGACGGCCCGGCGGGCCTCCCGGACAGCCTCGGCCGTCGGGATGCCCCAATCCCGGAAGGCGGCGGCGACGGCCCGCTGGAGGCCGTTCTGGGCCCGGTACATCTCCACCTGGCTCCAGGAAGTGCCGCCGGCCCCGGCCACGTCCAGCGCGGCCACCCCCGCATCCGCCAGGCGGCGGGCCACGTCGGCGGAGAGTCCCCACCCCACCTCTTTCACCACGACGGGCACCTCCAGCGCCCGGCAGACCGCTTCTATCTTGCGCAGAAGGCCGGAGAAGTCGGTCTGCCCCTCGGGCTGGAGGGCCTCCTGAAGCGGGTTCAGGTGGAGGATGAGGCCGTCGGCCTCCACCATCTCCACCGCCCGGCGGCAGTGGTCCACAGTGTAGCCGTAGTTCAACTGCACCGCGCCCAGATTGGCCAGGAGGAGAATATCCGGGGCCACGTCCCGCACCCGGTACGTTTCCGCCAGCGTCGGGTCTTCCAGCGCGGCTCGCAGGGAGCCCAGCCCCATCCCGATACCCGCCTCCTGGGCGGCGCGGGCCAGTCGGCGGTTGATCTCCCGCCCCTGGGGCGTCCCGCCGGTCATAGAGGAGATCAGCAGGGGGGCCTGCAACCGTCTCCCCAGAAAATAGACCGTCGTATCCACCGCCGCCAGCGAAATTTCGGGCAGGGCGCAGTGGACGAACCGGTAGCGCTCAAAGCCCGTCGTCATCATATCAAAAGAGACGTCCTCTTCCAGGCTGATTCGGATATGGTCTGCCTTCCGTCGGGGATGATCCTCTCGCAACGGTCGTTCTCCTGAGGTGTTGTATGTAATAGCATCGTAACGATTCCTCACCCCTCCCCCTGACCCCCTCCCCTCTCCCGAACGAAGTTCGGGAGAGGGGAGGGGGTGGCCCGAAGGGCCGGGGGCTCACAAGTGTAGGTTTTTTCGCGCCTCTCTCGTTCTGGGCGGGCGGCGGGCTTCTTTGCCCCTCACCCCCCTTGCCCCCCTCTCCCCATCGCTCCGCTCTGGGGAAAGGGGTTTTTGGGCGGGCGGCTTTGCCGCCCGCCCAAAAATCCCCTTCCTTCACCCCCCTTTCCCCAGAGCGGAGCGATGGGGAGAGGGAGGCAAGGGGGGTGAGGGGCAAAGAAGCCCGTCGCCCGCCCAGAACGAGAGGGGCGCGAAAAACCTACACTTGTGAGGGGGGTGGCCCGAAGGGCCGGGGGAGGGGTGAGGGCAATGACCTGGCGGGCAATAAAACAGACGTATGTCATTTTTAATGCCTTCCAAAAGTGTCACCCATTTGGTTCAGAAAATGAACCATCCCCGAAATTCTCAAAACAGGTGTGGTTTTGTATGAGCGCGGATGACTGTATCGGGGTGTGTGCGCTTTCGCCCGCAGGGGGCTGGGACTGAGATACAGAGCATAGATTGACCGTGCTCTGCTCCTTGCGGCTTGCGACCTGCCACCTGCTCCTTGCGACCTGCGACCTGCTCCTTGCGACTTGCGCCATGTTAGACCTGCTATGGACCCTTCAGCGCATCCGGTGGGTAGACCTGGTGGACATCACCCTGGTCGCCGCCATCTTCTTCGGCATCCTCTACCTGGTCCGGGGGACACGGGCGGTATCCCTTTTGCGCGGCATCATCCTGCTCATCATCCTGCTGGCCCTCCTGAGCACCGTTTTCCGGCTGCGGGCCTTCGGCTGGCTGGTGGAGCGGGCCCTGCCGGCCCTCCTGGTCGCCGTCCCGGTCATTTTCCAGCCGGAACTGCGGCGGGCGCTGGAACGACTGGGCCGGGCGGGCCGACTCCTCACCCGCAGCGCGGGCCAGCGGGCCGTCCTCTCCCGCTCCCTCAGTGCCGTCGCCGAGGCATGCCGGGTCCTGGCCCGCCGCCGCATCGGCGCCCTCATTGTCTTGGAGCGGGAGACCGGGCTCCAGGAATACGTGGAGACGGGGGTGACGCTGGACGCGGAGACCTCGCCGGAACTGCTGATCGCGCTCTTTGACCCGCACGTGGCCCTCCACGACGGCGCGGTCATCCTGCGGGACGGACGGATCGTCGCCGCCGCCTGCGTCCTGCCCCTCTCCACGGCCTTCCTGGAAGACCGACGGCTGGGACTGCGCCACCGGGCCGCCCTGGGCGTCACCGAGGAAACGGACGCCGTCGCCGTCGTCGTCTCCGAAGAGCGGGGGAGCATCTCCGTGGCCCATAACGGCCGCATCATCCGCGACCTGGACCCGGACCGCCTGGAACGGGTCCTGCGGGCCTTCTATCAAAACGTCCTGGAGCCGCGCCGGTTCTGGAGGAAGGAGTCAAAAGAATCAGAAGAATCAAAAGAATCAAAAGAATCAGCGATACACTGATTCTTCTGATTCTCCTGATTCTTCTGATTCTCCTGATTCTCCTGATTCTTCTGATTCTCCTGATTCTCCGGATTCTCCTATGAGGAAGACCCTGCACTGGTTATGGAGCAACCTGGGCCTGATTCTCCTCTCCCTGGCCCTCTCCACCCTCATCTGGGCGACGGCTGTGGAGCAGGAGAACCCCACCCTGGAGCAGGCCTTCCCGTCGGCGATACCGGTCTCGCTGACCAGCACGCCGGAGGGGATGATCGCCTACGGCCAGACCGACGCGCGCGTCTCCGTCGTCCTGCGGGCGCCCCAATCGGTCTGGAAGGCTCTGCGGCCCGAGGACATTCGGGCAACCGTCAACCTGAGTGGACTCAAGCCCGGCACCCACGCCCTCCCCGTCCAGGTCCAGGTGGCCCTGGGGCCGGTCCAGGTCCGCCGGGTAGAGCCTTCTACCCTGCTGGTGTACCTGGAACGAATCGCCCGGGCGGAGGTGCCGGTCCGGGTCCGTCTGGAAGGAAACCCGCCGCTGGGCTACATTGCCCGTCCGCCGGAGAGCAATGTGCTCACCGTCACCGTCAGCGGGCCGGAGTCGCTGGTTGCTCAGGTCGTGGAGGCCCAGGCCGTCGTCTCCGTGGAGGGCCGCCGGGCCGACGTGGACGGCGAGTTTGACCTCAAACCGTACGATGCCCAGGGCAAAGAAGTGCCCTACATTACCCTGATGCCGTCCCGAATCACCGTCCACGTGGCGGTAGAGCAACTGAGCGGTTTCCGGGACCTGGCGGTGACCGCCCGGCTGACCGGCCGGGTCGCCTCGGGCTACCGGATTTCCGGCATCACCGTGGACCCGCCCGTCGTGACCGTCTACGGCGCGCCGGAGGTCATCTCCGGGATTCCCGGCTATCTGGAGACGGCGCCGCTGGACCTGGAGAACACCAAAGAGAGTCTGGAAGTCCGGTTGCCGCTGATCGCGCCGGAAGGGGTCTCGCTCCTGATGAAGGAGCCGGTGGTCACCGTGCGGGTCACTGTCGTCCCGATAGAGGGGAGCATGACCGTCCGCCGACCGGTGGAGGTTCAGGGGCTGGCGCCGGGCCTGACAGCGACCGTCGCGCCGGAGGAGGTGGAGGTCATCCTGAACGGGCCGTTGCCCGTCCTTGAAGAACTGCGGCCGGAGGATGTGCGGGTGCTGGTGGACCTATTCGGCCTGAACGCCGGCCGCTACTCGTTGGAGCCACAGGTGGTGGTGACGCCGCCGGGGGTGGTGGTGGGTGCCGTCCTGCCCGCCACCGTCCAGGTGGAAATCTCCTTGCCCGTCACACCGACGCCGGGGATGTAGGGGCGACCCTTGCGGTCGCCTCTATCGGGCAGGGGCAAGCCCCGCCTCCGCCGTCGGCGCCGACTGAAGTCAGCCTCCCTGGGCCTCCGGCCCGATTGCTCACTCCATTCGCAACCAGGGTGGCCTGCGCCACCCTTTTCAGGAGCGTCCAACGAAGGTTGACGCCGGGCGCGAAGCGCAGGGGCAACCCTCGCAGTTGCCCCCAGGGGAGGCCGATTTTCAATCGGCGCCCCGGGCGGCGGGAAACGGAGAAACCCAAGGAGGAACCATCATGCTGAAGCGAATGCTGTCCGTACTCCTTATCGTCGTCCTATCCGGCTGCGTCCCTTCTCTCCAACCCACCCCCGAACCCACCCCTCCCACCCCTTCCCC
>CALDFY010000394.1 GCA_937942115.1 uncultured Anaerolineae bacterium
AGCCCAATGGCACTACCTTTTTCGGCGCGCGTGCCTCACCCCTCCCCTTCCCCCCTCCCCCAAGCGCAGCGATGGAGGAGGGGGGATAAAGGGGGGTGGGGGCAAATGTTCGCACCATTGGGCGAAAAGCCCCTGGCTCAGATGCGAAGCCCCCTTCGGGGGCTTCCGGATAGCCCGTCAGGGCTTTGGTATCTGAGCCTGCCGCTTCAGCGGCGGGCGAAAGCGGGCATCCCAGCCATCAGGGTAGGTAGTTACAAATGAACAAAAAATTAACAGTTCTTTGTGTCTTTGTGTGAGATAATTATACCCACCCGGGCGGGATTGTCCAGCGTGTCGGCCAACATCTTCGCCAGGGGCTAAAATCCACGGGCGTAGAGGCAAGAAACCCCCTCGGGGGCTTCCAGATAGTCCGCAAAGAACGCAGGCATTTCACTTTCTGGCAAGTTGTGAGATAATAAGAGGGCATCATCTTCTTCCGGTTGCGGGCGAGAATGACCGATACCGATGACCCTCTCCGCCTTCTGGCCGACGGGATGCTGGGGCGGCTGGCGCGCTGGCTGCGGCTCCTGGGCTACGATACGGCCTACGAGAACGACGCCGACGACCTGGAACTGGCCCGCCGCGCCCGTGCGGAAGGCCGGATCCTCCTGACCCGGGACCGCGCGCTGGCGGCCCGGCGGGGCCTGCGGACCCTGCTGATAGAGTCGGAGCAGGTGCAGGAACAGGTCCGGCAGGTGGTGGAGACCCTGGGACCGCCCCCCAATCCGGCCCTTTCCCGTTGCAGTCTCTGCAACGTGCCGCTGGAGCCCGCCACGCCTCAGCAGGTCGCCGACCGGGTGCCCCCCTATGTCCTGCAAACCCAGAAACGCTTTGGCATCTGTCCGACCTGTGGACGGGTCTACTGGGCCGGCACCCACCTGCAGCATATGAAGCGATACCTGGGCAAATCCCTCTCCTTCTGGTCGTTGGAAAACGATACATAACGTACCCGGAGTTTGACATCTCCTGTTTTCCGTGATATAGTCTGTGCTGTGATTTCTCAATCAGGGGGTGGGGGCAATGCAGAGAGCGCGGTCAGAAAAACTGGTGGAGCGGTTGCAGGAGTTGCAGCGGAACACGCCGGATGTGGAGGCATCGGCCCTGGTCAGCGTGGACGGCCTGACCATCGCCTCGGCCCTCCCCTCCGGCGTGGAGGAGGACCGGGTCTCGGCGATGTCCGCCGCCATGCTCTCCCTGGGCGAGCGCATCGCCGGGGAACTGGGGCGGGGCGGATTGGATCAGGTCTATGTCAAAGGCGCGGGCGGATACGTCCTTCTGACCGCTGTCGGCACCGACGCCGTCCTGACCGTCCTGGCCCGCTCCACCGCCAAACTGGGCCTGGTCTTCCTGGAAATGCGCCGCGCCGCCGAGGACCTGGAACGGATGCTGTGATAGACCATAGACCACAGACCACAGACCGTAGACCACAGACCATAGACAATGCCCAAATATATTTTTTGTACCGGTGGCGTGCTTTCCAGTGTGGGGAAAGGCGTGACGGCGGCAGCCATCGGCCGCGTCCTCAAAGCCCGGGGATTGCGCGTCACCGTTCAGAAACTGGACCCCTACCTCAATGTGGACCCCGGTACGATGTCTCCCTACCAGCACGGGGAGGTCTTCGTCACCGACGACGGGGCGGAGACGGACCTGGACCTGGGCCATTACGAACGGTTCATTGACGAGAATCTCACCCGCGCCAGCAACGTCACCGCCGGACAGGTCTACGCCGAGGTCATTGCCCGGGAGCGGCGCGGCGACTATCTGGGCGGCACCATCCAGGTCATCCCCCACATCACCGACGAGATCAAGCGGCGCATCCTGCTGGTGGGCCGCGTCTCCGAGGTGGACGTCGTGATCGTAGAGGTCGGGGGGACGGTGGGGGATATTGAGGGGCAGCCGTTCCTGGAGGCGCTGCGCCAGATGCGCCGGGACCTGGGGCGGGAGAACACCCTTTTCGTCCACGTTACCTTTCTGCCCCACATCGGCGCGACCGGCGAACTGAAGACCAAGCCCACCCAGCACAGTGTGCGGGAACTCCGCTCCATGGGCATCCAGCCGGATATGATTGTCGCCCGGGCCGACTATCCGGTGGACCGGGGGCTGGTGGAGAAAATCGCCCTCTTCTGCGACGTGGAGCCGCAGGCGGTGGTGCCGCTGGTCACCACGCCGGTCCTCTATGAGGTCCCCCTGCTTCTGGAGGACACCGGGGTGGGAGAATTCATCGCCCGGCGGCTGGGCCTGGAAGGCCATACTCCGGACCTTTCCGACTGGCGCCGTTTGGTGGAGGAGGTCCGTCGCCCCAAGCCGAGCCTTCCGGTTGCCGTTGTCGGCAAGTACGTCCAGTTGCACGATGCCTACATCAGCGTCCGGGAGGCCCTGCGCCACGCCGGGCTGGCCCTGGGCTACGACGTGGACATCCGCTGGGTCAACTCCGAGGACCTGGAGAAGGGGCGGGGTTGGGACCAGTTGGACGGCGTGGCCGGCGTCGTCGTCCCCGGCGGATTCGGGTATCGGGGGATTGAGGGGAAGGTCCTGGCGGCGCGCTGGGCGCGGGACCGGCAGGTCCCCTACCTGGGCCTCTGCCTGGGGATGCAGGTGATGGTCATTGAAGCCGCCCGGCGCGTGGTGGGGAACGACACCCCCAACAGCACCGAATTTGACCCCCACACACCCTACCCGGTGATTGACCTGCTGCCGGAACAGCGCGGGGTGGTGGACCTGGGCGGGACGATGCGGCTGGGGCTTTATCCCTGCCGGTTGGTCCCCGGCACCCGGGCCGCCGCCGCGTACGGCGTGGACGAGGTCCAGGAGCGGCACCGCCATCGCTTTGAGGTCAACAACCGCTTCCGCGACCTGCTGGAGCGGGGGGGACTGGTGTTCAGCGGCCTTTCCCCGGACGGCCAACTGGTGGAGATTGCGGAGGTGGCGGACCACCCGTTTATGGTGGGGAGCCAGTTCCATCCGGAGTTCCGCTCCCGCCCGACCCGTCCCCATCCGCTGTTCCGCGCGTTCATCGCGGCGGCCGCCGACCGATACT